>JAAYUR010000047.1 GCA_012517645.1 Treponema sp. | reverse complement strand
TCCATGGCGTAGGACATGAAGGTCGCGATGGTGCCGCCCATACCCGGCAGGACGCCCACGACGAAGCCCAGGGGGCCGCTCCGAAGCATCGGAGGCAGGGAGCGTTTCCACTCCTCCTTGGTGATCCAGACCCTGCCGATGTGCTTGGAGTCGAACTTGTAGACTGCGTTGATGTCCTTGAAGTTCTTGAAGACTTCGCAGACCGCGTAGACACCTATGATGATGACCAGGAAGTCGATCCCGTCCTGGAGGGCCTCCGCCCCGTAGGTGAAGCGGATGATCCCGGTCAGGGCGTCGATGCCCACTGTGGAGAGCATCAGGCCGAAGACGATGGCCACCGCCCCCTTGAGGAGGTTGCCCTCGGAGAGGGTGATCGTCGCCACAAGGGCGAACATCATGAGGGAGAACATCTCCGCGGGCCCGAATTTCAGGGCCGCGTTCGCGATGGGCTGGGTCAGGAAGACCAGGAAGAGCATGCCGATCGTACCGCCGATGAAGGAGGCGATGGCGGAGATGGCCAGGGCGGAGCCCGCGCGGCCCTGCTTGGTCATGGGGTAGCCGTCGAAGCAGGACACGATGGCCGAGGCGTCCCCGGGGGTGTTGATCATGATGGAGGCCCGGGAGCCGCCGAACATGGCGCCGTAGTAGACCGCGCACATGGTGATGAGGGCCGTGGCGGGATTCATTCCGAAAGTGATGGGGATGAGGATGGCCACCCCCGTGGCCGGGCCCAGGCCCGGAAGCATCCCGATGACGGTGCCCAGGGTACCGCCGATCACGACCCATAGGATGTTCGTGAAGGTGGCGGCCGTCTGGAAGCCCAGGGCCAGGTTGGCGAATATCTCTTGCATCGTCCGTCTCCTTCTAGAAGGGCAGCAGGGACTCGAGGAATCCCCGGGGCAGGCTGAGCTTCAGGGCCACCGCGAACACTCCGTAGGTGATAACCGAGAAGGCGACGGAGAGGACGGCGTTCTGGGCGATCCGGCCCTTGTTGATGAGGGTGGAGATGAAGAGCATGAACAAGGTCGTGGGGATGAGGAAGCCCAGCTTGTCCATAACGAGGCCGTAGGCGATCCCGACCACGGTGGTCAGCAGGATCTTCAGCCAAAGGGCCTTGTGTTCGATGAAGCCGAAGTCCGTCTTCTTGGACTCCTTCCCGGGCCTGCGGTCCCCCAGGATCAGGGCCAACCCGGCCAGGACGGACGCGGTTCCGACCACCAGGGGAAAGATCTTGGGCCCGAGCTTGTCCCCCATTCGCATCTCGGGCAGCACCAGCGCGGTTGCCGTGTAGATTCCTCGGACGGCAATGGCGATGATTCCGGTCAGGGTGTCTTTCGTCACGAGGGCACCTCCCGGCGCGTCCGGGACGCGCCAACGCGGGGACGGGGGCGGCCCGTCCCCGCTTCGCAGCTGTCGAAGCCTACTTCTTGAGCCCGACCGCGGTGAGCAGGTCGTTGAAGATCCCGGTCTGCTCGGTCAGGAAGGCCGTGTGGGCCGCGGAGTTCTGGTAGAACCCGGTCCATCCGAGCTTCTCGATCTGGTCCTTCCAGGTCTTGGTCTGGACCATCTTGCCGAAGACGTCGTCCCAATACTTGACCTGGGCGGGGGTCAGGTCGGGGGCGCCGATGATGCCGCGCCAGTGGGGGAAGACCACGTCGAGGCCCTGGGCCTTGAAGGTCTGGACGCCGGGCAGGAACGCGAGGGGCTCGGGGGAGCTGACTCCCAGGACCCGGAGCTTGCCGGCCTTGTGCTGCTCGAGAACCTCGGCCAGGCCGATGGTCGTGGCCTTGATGTGGCCGCCCAGGAGGGCCGGGACGATCTCGCCGCCGGCGCCGGGGTATACGATGAACTTAAGCTTGGCGGGGTCGATCCCGTAGGCCTTGGCCAGGCGCAGGATCAGGAGGTGGTCGTTGTTGCCCAGGGTGGGGCCTACGCCGATGGGAACGGACGCGGGATCCGCCTTGATGGCATCCAGGAGGTCCTTCATGTTCTTGTAGGGTGAACCCGCCTGGACGGTAATGGAGATCCACTCGGTCTGGAGGGCCGCCAGGGGCGTGAAGTCCTTGAAGGTCAGTTCGCTGGAACCCAGGAGGTTGTTCAGCATGATCAGGGTGGAGGTGGCCGCAAGGTACTCGCCCTGGCCTTTCTTGCCCTTCAGGTAGGTCCAGCCGACGGATCCGCCGCCGCCCGGCTTGTTGACGACGATCACGTTCCGATC
>JAAYUR010000381.1 GCA_012517645.1 Treponema sp. | reverse complement strand
GGACATGAAGTTCCACGAGGTCCAGAAGTACCTGACCCTCATCGACTACCAGTTTCACCCCGAGCCCTTCGACGTCAACCTGGCCTGGTTCAACGCCCTGCCCGGGGACCTCCAGAAGATCCTCGAGGAGGGAGCCTGGATCTACACGGAGGAGCAGAATCGGCTTCGCCGGGAGATGAACGATTACTACTTCAAGATGATCACCGCCGCGGGAGTCCAGGTCTATTCCCCGACCGCAAAGGAGCGGCAGGCTTTCATCGACGCCTGCGCCCCGGTCTACGACTACTTCGTGACGAAGGGCCTGTTCACAAAGGCGGACCTGGATGCGATGCGCAAGGTGATCGCGGCGAAGTAGCCTCCCGGTTCCGAATCGATCCGAATCGATACGGAGCTTCCATTGCGGCCTGTTCGGGACGCGTCGCGTTCCGGAAAGGCCGCGGTTATCAATCCGTCCTCCACAAGGTATAGTACGGTATGGACAACCCATCCCTGAGGGCCCTGAACGCCCTCATCCGGTTATTGGACAAGGCTCTCGCGGTCTTCCTGGGGACACTGGTCGGGGTCCTGGCCTCGGGGGTCATCGTCTCGGTGATACTCCGGTACGTCTTCGGGATATCCTTCGCCTGGGCGGAAGAGCTGATGACGATGGTATTCATCGCGACGACCTTCTTCGGCGCGGCCCTGGGCTTCCGGGAGGGGGAGCATATCGCAATCGCCCTGCCCTCCCAGGGCCGGACCCTCCGGCGCAGGGTGCTCACGATCCTGGTGCAGCTTTCAATCGTGGCCGTCTCGGTCTTCGTGTTCAAGTACTCCCGGGTTTGGATCGCCCGGGTCGGCGCGGTGCCGTCCCCCGCGACGGGCATCCCGAACGGTTTCTTCTACGCCATGGTCCCGATCTCCTTCGGGATCACCATCTTCTACGCGGCGGTGCAGATCCTCGCCCAGTTCGCGCGGATCGATCCGCCCTCGACCAAATCGAGGTTCGACGGCGAAGCCGACCCGGCCGGGGGAGGCGAGGGATGAACCTCACGATCATGTTCCTTGTATTGATCGTCCTCCTGGCGATCGGGACTCCCATCGCCTATTCCGTTGGCGGCGCGGGCATCGTGTACATGCTCCTCCGGGATCCCGTGTTCCTGATGACCCTCCCCCAAAGGGTATGGTCGGGGACGAACAACTTCATCATCATCGCGATGCCCCTGTTCATGCTGGCCGGGGAGCTCATGAACCGGGGCGGGCTCACGAAGCGGTTGATCGACTTCTCCATGCTCCTGGTGCGGCCCTTCCGGGGCGGCCTGGGGGAGGTGAACGTGGTGGCCAGCATGATCTTCGGCGGGATCTCGGGGTCCTCCGTGGCGGATACCTCCGCGCTGGGGAGCATCCTGATCCCGGAGATGATGCGGAAGGGCTATCCGAAGGGCTTCTCCGCGGGGGTGACCGTGGCCTCCTCCACCATGGGGATGATCATTCCCCCCAGCGTGCCCATGCTCATGTACGCCATGGTGTCCGGCGCGTCCGTGGGCCGGCTCTTCCTGGCGGGACTGATCCCCGGCATCCTGGTCGGCGTGACCCAGCTCGTGCTGACCTACGTCATCTCCCGCAGGAATGGATACCATCCCCGGCCGCAAAGGCTCTCGGCCTCCCAGATCCTGAGGACCACGAAGGACGGGTCCTTCGCGGTTCTGATGCCGATCTTCATCGTCCTGTCGGTCTCCCTGGGCATAGCCACGGCCAGCGAATCCGCGGGGATCGCCGTGTTGTACGCCCTGCTTCTGGGGTTCCTGGTGTACCGGGAGCTCCGGGTGAAGGATCTGGCCGCGGCGTTCAAGAAGACGGCCATCATGTCCAGCTCCATCATGATCATCGGGGGCTTCACTATGATTTTCACCTGGATCCTGGCGGTGGAGCAGGTACCCGCGAAGATCGCGGCCTTCCTGGCGGGTTCCGGAATCAGCCCCGTCATGGTATTCATCCTCTTGGATGTGCTTATCCTCGTCCTGGGTACCTTCCTGGACGTCACCCCCTGCATCCTCCTGATCGGACCCATCCTCCTTCCGGTGATGCGGCAGTTCGGGATGAACGAGCTCCAGTTCGGGGCGGTCCTGATCGTTGGACTGGCCATCGGGCTGGTCACCCCGCCCGTGGGGATGTGCCTGAACGTGGCCAACAAGATCTGCGGGATGTCCATCGTGGACATCTTCAAGTCCGCGGTCCCCTTCATCATCTGCAACGTGATCGTCCTGGTGCTTGTAACCCTGGTGCCCTGGGTCAGCCTCTGGCTTCCGGGCTTGGTGGGATAGTCGGAAGGCTGCTGACAAGCTTCGAGTTTGTAAACAGCCCGCCCGGACGGCTCGGGGCCGCAGGGCCCGGGCCTAGGTTCGAATACGATAGGAGAGCGAAATGGACATCCGCGAATACGTCAATTCCGAGTACGCCAAAACCTTGGACACCGAGGGGCTTCGTTCCCGGTTCCTGGTCTCCGGGCTCTTCGATCCCGGGGAGATTTCCTTGACCTATAGCCACGTGGACCGGATGATCGCCGGAGGAATCACCCCCACATCGGGGCCCCTGGCCTTGGCCTCCACCAAGGACCTGGGCACGGACTACTTCCTGGAGCGCCGGGAGATGGGGGTCATCAACATCGGCGGCCCCGGATCCGTGACGGTGGACGGTACCCGGTTCGACCTGGCCCCTCGGGACGGCCTGTACGTCTCCATGGGCTCCAAGGCGCTGGCCTTCGAGAGCGCGGACCCGGCCCGGCCCGCCAAGTTCTACCTTAACAGCGCCCCCGCCCACCGCGCCTGCCCGACCCGCCTAGTGACCATGGCCCAGGCCAAGCGGGTGGAGATGGGGAGCGCCGCGGAATGCAACCGCCGGGTGATCAACCAATTCATCCACCCCGCGGTGCTGGAATCCTGCCAGCTGGTCATGGGCATGACTACTTTCTCGGAAGGCAGCGTGTGGAACACCATGCCCGTGCACACCCACGAGCGTCGCATGGAGGTGTACCTGTATTTCGACATGCCCGCGGATCGGGTGGTCTTCCATTTTCTGGGCAAGCCGTCGGAGACGCGCCATCTGGTGGTGCGCAACGAGGAGGCCGTCATCAGCCCCTCCTGGTCCATCCACTCCGGGGTGGGTACGGGGCCGTACACCTTCATTTGGGGCATGGCCGGGGAGAACCAGACCTTCACGGACATGGACGCGGTGCCCATGTCGGCATTGCGATAACGCAAGGAGAGAACGACTATGATCCTGGACGCGTTCAAGCTGGACGGCAAGGCGGCCGTCGTGACGGGGAGCTCCACGGGGCTGGGGCAGGGCATCGCCGTGGCCCTGGCCGAGGCGGGGGCGGACGTGGCGGGGGTGGACTATGTGGCCAGCCCCGAGACGAAGAAGATGGTGGAGGCCCGAGGCCGGCGCTATCTGGAGATAGTGGCGGACCTCTCGACCTTGGAACCGGTTCGGGGCATCGTGGAGAGGACCGTGAAGACCCTGGGCCGTCTGGACATCCTGGTGAACAACGCGGGCATCATCCGCAGACAGGATGCCCTCGACTTCACGGAAAAGGACTGGGACGATGTGATGAACATCAACGCCAAGACGGTCTTCTTCCTTAGCCAGGCTGCGGCCCGGCAGTACATCGCCCAGGGTTCGGGGGGCAAGATCATCAACATCGCCTCCATGCTCTCCTTCCAGGGCGGGATCCGGGTTCCCTCCTATACGGCCTCCAAGAGCGCGGTCATGGGCATAACCCGGCTCATGGCCAACGAATGGGCCAAGTACGGGATCAACGCCAACGCCATCGCCCCGGGCTACATGGCCACGAACAACACCGCGGCGCTCCGGGCGGACGAGGAGAGGAGCAAGGCCATCCTGGACCGGATCCCCGCGGGGCGCTGGGGCACCCCGGCGGACGTTCAGGGGGCGGCGGTCTTCCTGGCCTCCGCGGCCTCGGACTACGTGAACGGGTATACCGTGGCCGTGGACGGCGGCTGGCTGGCCCGGTAGGAGGAGACATGATCGCGACACCGATCGAGAACCTGGGCCGGTACAAAGCCCTCGGCCCGAACCTGTCCAAGGCGATCTCCTGGCTGGAGGCGGGTGGATGGGAAAACCTGCCGGAAGGCAGACACGAGATCGCGGGTACCGCGGTCTACGCCCTGGTCTCCCGCTACGACTCCAAGGGGCCGGAGGATGCCCGGTACGAGACGCATCGGGACTATATCGATATCCAGGTCCTCGTCTCAGGTCGAGAGATCGTGGAAGCTCGCTCCTCAGAGGGCCTTGCGGTTGCGGTGCCCTACAAACCGGACATCGAGTTTTACGCCCCGCCGGAACCGGACACCTGCCACACTCTCCTGCTATCCCCGGGGACGGCCCTGGTCTTCTTCCCCGAAGACGCCCACCGGCCCGGACTCGCGATCAAGGGGGTGCCGGAGCCGATCCACAAAGTGGTCTTGAAGGTGGCGGTGTAGGGGGCGCGGACTCGTTCGATCCGCTCGTCACCCGGAGGCTGCGGGGTTCTCCTTATCCTTGGGAAGAGGGAAGCGGACTTCAACCGAAAATCCGGCGGAACTATCGAATCGAACCCGTCCCCGTATCTGTTCCGCCAGGCTGCGCACGATGGTGAATCCCAGCGATGAGGCGACATAGGGATCGACGCCATCCGGGAGTCCCCGACCGAAGTCCCGGACGGAGCATACGCACTCTCCGTTCTCTTGGTACAAGCCGATCTCGATGGTTCCGGGATCACGGTTCTGGTAGGCGTACTTGAGGGCGTTGATGGCGCATTCGTTGACGATCAGCCCGAGGGGCAGGGCTTCCTCGATGTTGAGATGTACGGGCCGGGCATCGCAAACAAAGCCGTAGAAATTGAACGTCGTGGCCAGGGAATGGACCAGGTTTTGTACATACTCCCCCGCATCGATCCGTTCGAGATTCCCGCTCGTATAGAGCCGGTCGTGCAGGTCCGCCATGGCGAATATCCGGCTCTGGGTTCCCTGGAAGAGTTCCCGGGCTTCCGGAGAGTCCAGATCCTCCGCCTGAAGGCGCAGGAGGCTGGAGATGATCTGGAGGTTGTTCTTGACCCTGTGGTGGATTTCCTGGAGAAGAACCTCCTTCTCCCGCAGGGCCTGGAGGTTCCTTGCCTCGCTGCTCTCCAATAAAAGAATCTTTTCCTTCAGTTCGCGGGTTGCCGTCTCGACCCTGCGCCGAAGATTCAGGGTGATTCCCGCCAGGAAGGCCAACAGGAGGGACGCGGCGGCGGCCCCTCCGCCGATCAATCGCCAATTCGGGGATCGGGGCAACTCGCTTCCCATCCAACGGCGCTCGATAGCCCGTATCTCCGAGGGAGGGATCCCATCGAAGCCCCGTTGGATCGTGTTCAAAAGGGATTCGTTCCCGAGGCGGACCGCCCGGCTGAAGGCTCCCTGATTCAGGATGAAGGCCTGGCGGAAGTCCCGGTCTATGCCTAGTTTGTAGAGGTAATGGTACGCGGGAGGGCCGTCGACGCAAAAGATCCGGACTTCGTGGCGGGATGCGGCTTCGATGATCTCCTTATAGCTCTTGTAGAGCGAAAGATCGGAGACGCCGAGCCGGACCAGCTCCGCAACCGCGGCGTCTCCGGATTTTACCGCGATTCGGAAGCCCCGGAGATCCTCCGGGGAGGCGATGCCGGTGATGGAAGAATGGGTGAAGACGGGCACCGGGATTCGGGCATAGGGTGGTGAGAAGACCAGGTACCGCCTGCGCTCCGGTGTATCGAAGATTGTGTCGATGACATCCCCTTCGCCCCGGGAGAACCGTTCCTGGGCCTCCGACCAGGAATATGTCCGGATCTCCACGGGAACTCCGGTGACGCGTTCCCATGCGGCCCAAAGATCCACCAAGATTCCTTCAAGACCTCCGGATTCGGTGCGCATGATGTAGGGCGGGTAAAACTCGTCGGTGATCACGACGATGCCCGGGATTTTCGCCGCCGCCGCGGCCTCTTCCGTGAGGCCGTTCACTGAATGAGGACGGCAAGCGGCGGTGCAGGCTAGAAGCAGAAGGAAGAGTACAGGTGAGGATAGACGTGGGATCCCGAACGGATTCGAGGTCGATCCCGGCATGCGCATGTTGAAAGAATAGAGCCGGCGGGGCGCGCAACGCAAGGAGGGCGCGACCCCGGGCATCGGAGGCTCCGAATGTCGGCTTGTACCCTGATCGCCCATGGATTATCCTGAAGGCAATGTAAATGAATCACCGGAGGAACCTATGAAGCTGCGCGCGCGTATACTCCTGTTTTCCCTGATCCCGGTCATCCTCACCCTGGGGACGGTGGCGGGGATCACTGCCGTCCGGACCCTGCAACAGAGCCGAACGGACGCGATCGATCTTCTGGAAGCCCTTTCCAAGGAGCACGCAGCCGCGATCGACGCGGAGCTCGAGGTTGCCATGGACGCCGCCCGGACGCTCGCGCAGGTGTTCGAGGATTACGAAACCTTCTATTTCGACACCCGGAGATCCGTGTTTTCCAACCTGCTCAAGTCCATCGTGGAGAAAAACCCGTCCTTCCTGGGGGCGTCCACGGGCTGGGAGCCGAACGCCCTGGACGGCCAGGATATCCTGTTCGCAGGGTCGCCGGGCCACGACGGGACAGGGCGTTTTATCCCCTACTGGAGCCGGTTCGGCGGTACCGTCGAGCTGTCTCCTCTGGTGGATTACGACAAGGAAGGGGCCGGGGATTACTACATCCTCCCCATGCGGACCGGCAAGGAGCAGGTCATCGAGCCCTACGAGTATACCGTAGGAAACCGGACGCTGATGCTGACTTCCATGATGGTACCCATCAAGGGCCGGGACGGAAAACCCCTGGGAGTGACGGGAATCGATATCGCCCTGGATGATCTGAAGGGGAGGTACTCCAAGATCACCTATGCCAGGACCGGGTTCGGCAGATTCGTCTCCGCGTCCGGTGTCGTGATCGCACATCCCGACGCGAAGCAGGTCGGGAAACCCTGGGGAGAGGCGAAAAGCAAGGAGGATGCGGCTATATTCGCCAGGCTATCAAAAGGCGAAGTCTTCACTCAGCTCTCCTTTTCTACATCATTGAAAAGAAATGTATATAAAACCTATGCGCCGATCTTCATCGGGAAAGCCGATAGGCCTTGGGTATTTTCCATGGTCGTACCGGAGGAGGAGCTTTTCGAATCATCTTATCGGCTCCTGACGCTGATCCTCGCGGTTTCCGCCGCGGGGGTCGCTGTCTTGGTCGCGGTATTCCTGTACCTCTCCGGATCCATTACCCGTCCCTTGGCGGCCGCCGTGTCCATAGCGGACCGGGTGGCCCGAAGCGATCTATCGGAAAGCCCCGACCAGATATTCCTGCGCCGCAAGGACGAGATCGGTGACCTGGCTCGGTCGGTGGACCGGATGATCGGCGGACTCAGGTCCATCGTCAACGGCATCCGGGAAGCCAGCCGGAGCATCTCCCGGGGGGCCGAACAGATGAACCAGACCGCCCAGTCCCTTTCCCAGGGCGCCACCGAACAAGCCGCGGGGGCGGAGGAAGTCTCTTCCTCGGTGGAGGAGATGAGCTCCTCCATCAAGCAGAATTCCGACAACGCCCAGGCCACCGAAGCCATGGCCCGCAAGGCCGCGGAAGCCGGAGCCCGGGGAGGAGAGGCGGTGGCCCGGACGGTCCAGGCCATGAAGGACATCGCGGGGAAGATCGGCATCATCGAAGAGATAGCCCGCCAGACGAACCTGCTGGCCCTGAACGCGGCGATCGAGGCGGCCCGGGCCGGGGAGGCGGGGAAAGGCTTCGCGGTGGTGGCCGGAGAGGTCCGAAAGCTGGCGGAGCGGAGCCAGACCGCGGCGGGGGAGATATCGGCCCTGTCCTCGGCCTCCATCGAGGTGGCGGACCAGGCGGGTTCCCTGCTGGGGACCATCGTCCCGGACATCCGCAGGACCGCGGAGCTGGTCCAGGAGATCAGCGCCTCCAGCCGGGAGCAGGCGTCCGGGGTGGACCAAATTTCCCGGGCCGTCGTCCAGCTGGACCAGGTCATCCAGCAGAACGCCAGCGCCAGCGAGGAGATGGCCAGCATGGCCGAGGAACTGTCCGGGCAGGCGCTCCAGCTCAAGGAGACGATGAGGGTCTTCCGGCTTGCGGAGGAGTCGGGCGAAGAGCCGGAGAGGACCGCCCTGCCGGCTCCGGAGGCTTGATCCGCCTTCAGGAGGCCCGGCGGTTTACCTGGTATTTCGGGGGCTGACCCGTGACGATCCGGGCGATCTCCTCCGCGGCTTTGCGCTTCAGATCTCGCTCCGCCTGGGAGGAGTGCCATGCCATGTGGGGGGTGCACAGGAAATCCGGGTGCCTGAGCAGGGGGTGGTCGGGGCGTATCGGCTCCGCGGCCAGGACGTCCAGGGCTACTCCGGCCAGCCGGCCTTCTTCCAAGGCCCGGGCAAGGGCGTCTTCATCCACGATGCCTCCCCGGGCCGTGTTCACGAGGTAGGCGCCCGGCTTCATCCGGGCGATCCGTTCCGAGGAGAGAAGGTTCCGGGTTTCCGGGTTCAAGGGGCAGTGGACGGACACTATATCCGCGGACTCCAGGAGACCCTCGAGTCCATGGATGGAAACGTAGCCGGGAATCGCCGAGGGGGGCATGTAGGGATCGCAGGCGATGATCCGCATGCCCAGGGACTCGGCTTTGCGGGCCAGGGAGCTTCCGATGCGGCCGAATCCCACGATTCCCAAGGTTAGCTCCCCCAGCCTCGGTACCGGCTTCATGAGGGTGAAATCCCAGACTCCCCTTTTGACGAGGCTGTCGGCGCGGTAGATCTTGCGGGTCAGGTTCAGGATCAAGGCCAAGGCGTGATCGGAGACCTCTTCGGTGCCGTAGTCCGGCACGTTGCTCACCACGATGCCCAGCTCCGATGCGGCTTCCAGATCGATGGTATCCACCCCGACGCCGTACCGAACGATCCCCTTACAGCGTTTAAGCTCCCGCAGGACCCGGGCGGTCAGAGGCGAGTACTGCACCAGCAGACCTTCCGCGGCCGAGCAGACCCGGATGACGTCCTCTTCCGTCCTGCAGGACTGCCATGGTACCTCCCGGCAGATCAGCTTGAGGGTGTCTCGTTCGATGTCCACGCTCGCGTGGTCGCAGTCCGCGATCATGACGGTAGGGCTGAAACCCATGAAGACCTCCCGGGGCGCATTGGCAGGCCGGCTCGGGGACAGCCGACGCCGCCGGCGCGATCGAATCTCGGTCGACGTTTCTATTCTATCGGCGGATCTGAAGGCTTGTTTGAGCTTCCCGGATGCCCCTTTAAGGAGCGGATCCGTTTAAGGATCGCAGTCGACGGGGTCTTCCATCCAGTATTCCCCGGAGAAGATATACGTCGGCTTGGCGGCCGCATAGAGACCGTCGTCCGCGTCCCCGTTCACGAAGACCGCGTCCCCGCCCAGGCGGACGGCGGCTTCCCGGTCCGCGAGCCCGTAGGCCCCGGCCGCCGCAAGGGCCGCTCCCGCGGCCGCGCAGGCGTCGAAGGCCCTGCCCGCGGCGGCAAGGCTGGTGCGGGAGTCGATGCGCACCGCCAGTGGGGTGAATCGCTGGCTCCGGGAATCCACGGACGGGACGGGAGATTCGCCTCGGCCGAAGGGCGACAGGGCGTCCCGGAGGCTGCCTTCCGAAAGGACCACCGCGAAGCTCTGGCCCGCCAGACGGACGGGCAGTATGGACAGGGCCTTGCCGGCGACATCCAGCTCCGCAGCGGCGCGGTCCGCTTCCCCCTCCCGGAGAGGGATTCCCGCAGGCGATAGGGCGGGGCCCAGGTTTAGGGCGAACCGGGTGGAGTCGATGATGTCCACCCGAACCGTTCCGTCCCGAGTCCGAAGGTCCAGGGAATCCCTCCCTCCCCGTCCGGAGTCGAATAGGTACCGGGCCGCGCAAAGGGCGGCGCAGGGCGGAAGGAGGATGCCGTTCCCGGCGGCGTCGAAGGATTCCGCCCAAATGTCCGTTTCGGGCCGGGAAAGGGCGACGATTCCCATACCCCCCGCGCCCCGTCGCCTGCGGCACAGGGAGCGGGCAAGTGCGCGGAAATCCGGGACGGGACCCGGACCGGAACTCATACGATCCAGGAGAAGCCAGTCGATCCCGCAGACCTGCAACTTATAGAACCGGATTTCCATAGGGGAATTCTAACCCCTACGCCGGTCTTGCGAAAGGGGCCTCCGGAGAATTAGAGTGGCGCCATGGGGGACGAGACATGGAAAACCCGGGCCGCGGAGGCCCGAATGCTCTGCGGCATCGACGAGGCGGGCCGGGGTCCGCTGGCGGGGCCCGTTTGCGCGGCCGCGGTCATCCTGCCCGGGGATTTTCCAGTCGAGATCCTGGCGGACTCAAAAGCCCTCTCCCCGGCCCGGCGGGAGGCCGCGGCTTCCCTGATCCGCGGGCGGGCTCGGGCCTGGGCCCTGGGCTGAGCGAGTCCCTGGGAGATCGACCGCATGAACATACTGGCCGCTTCCCTCGAGGCCATGGCCCGCGCCTACAGGGCCCTGGGAACCCGGGCGGACTTGATACTCGTGGACGGTAACCAGATACCCGTACTTCCCGAACCCGCCATGGCCGTGGTTCGGGGGGACAGCCTGGTCCCGGCCGTTATGGCCGCCTCCATCCTGGCCAAGACGGCCCGAGACCGGGTCATGGACCGGTACGATTGGCTCTATCCGGAGTACGGATATTCCCTGCACAAAGGGTACCCTACCCGGGCCCATCGGGAGCTCTGTGTCCGGCTGGGACCCTCCCCGATCCAGAGGATGACGTTCCGGGTGCGAATCCAAGAAATCGGCTAGGTCTCGGAGTCCCCCGCGGGGGAGGTCAGGGAGTGCCGATTCGCCCCAGTATCTCGTCCACTCGGGTCGCGTACCGATCCGGAGCCTCGGTCTTGGCCTTGGTAAGGTAGCCCTTGGCGTCCTCCAGGCGATTCACCGCGTAGGCGTTCAGACCCAGGGCGAAATTCGTCGCGGCGGGATCGCAGCCCAGCTGCAGGGCGGTCTTGTAGTAGTACTCCGCCATGTCGAAGTCGTTCCGTCCGTAGGAGATCAGGCCGAGGTAGTAGTAGGGAATATAGTTCCCCTCGTTCTTGGATAGGGCTTCCGCGAACGCCGCCTCGGAGTCGTCCAGCTTCTTTTCCCCGTAGAGGCGGACTCCATCCTCCACGAGTTCCGCGAAGGTCTTGCGGGAATCCATCCAGGCCAGGAAGTCCTCCTGGGCGGCTTTCAGGTCGTGCCACCGGCGGAAGAGGGCGGCCACGGCTCCCTGGTTCTCCGCCAAGCTCGCGGCGGGCCGGAGGGCCGCCAGAGAATCCCACAGGAATCGGGCATACCGGGGTTCCTGGCCGCTCAGCAGGAAGGAGACGAACGCCCAGGACTGGGGATAGAAGACGTCCCGGGCGCTCTCCGCCCGTTCGGGGGTCGCGGTCAGCAGGGTCTCGATCCCCAGGAGCTTGCACGAGTTCCGCAGGGCTTTAAGAGTCTCCAACCATGCCGTGTTCTCCTTGAAGACCACGGCTCCGGCGCTCTTGTCCCAGGCCGCCCGCTCGTAGTAGACGGCGAAGCCTTCCCGTATCCAGAGCGGAGGATTCGGGATGAAGGCCTTCAGGTACTGCACATAGGCTTGGTGGGACAGGGAGGCGGAAAAGTCCGGCTCTTCCTTTTCGAAGACCAACAGCTCGGATCGTTCGAGGGTGGGGTAGTGGAGATACACGAAATCGGGCCGGGTCTCTCCGACGACTCGGGTCATGTAGGCGTCGAACCCAGGCTTGTCGCGGAACACCCGAACGGTCAGCCTGCTTTTCAGGCTGCCCGGGTCGAAGCGCATATCCTCCTCGAAGAGGGTGAACAGTCCTTCCAGGACCTTGGCCAGTTCATCCGCCCGTGCCTGTCCGGCTTCCGCCCAGACCGCGTAGTGGTCCGAGCGCGCCTGGGCGAAATCGAGCCCCTGGGCTTGAAGGGCCGAGGCAAAAATGAATGCCGCGACGGCCGCGGCCAAGAGTCTCTTCATGCTTCCTCCCGGATATCGCGTAAACATGCCGCTTCGCGTATTGAACGCGGGAGCTTCTTGGATCCTCCCTTATCCTAGAACCGTCGGCTCGGTTTGTCAAACCTCCGAGGTATCCTGTACCGTTCCGAACCTCTCCACCACGATGTTCACCTCCTCGATGAGGATGCCCGTGAACCGCTCGATATTGTCGATCACATACTGCTGGAGATGGTGGATGTTGCCCGATAGCTGGGTTCCGAAGGGGACCTCGATGGCCAGGGTCAGACGGTAGCCCTGGGAATCGGATCCGACGGTGATCTTCTTGATCCTGACCTCCGGATTGAACTCGTTCACGCAGTGAAGAACCATCTGGGAAAGGGCCGCCTCGGAGATCGCCACCCGTCCCCGCTTCGAGAACTCCGGGCGGACCACGGACTTTTCGTAGACCTTGGGCGCCGAAAGAGCCCGGGTTCCGAGGTTTTTCTGGAGGAATACCCGGATCGAGTCGTAGAAGATGCGAGGGTAGCTGCGCTTCACCTCGATGGCGGGCACGGGGATGACGTGCTTCCCCTCGACCCGTCGGGTGCGAATGGCTTTCTCGATCTCCTCGGTGGTGGCGATGTCCTCGATCTTTATGATCTTGGAGGGATGCGGGAGCTGGAGGCGCTCTGTGATCTTCTCCGTCATCTTCTGGGAGGTCCCGATGACCAGGATCTTCTTGAAATGACCCTTGGCGATGGCTTTGGCCACCTGGTCCCGGTGGGCCTTGTCGTGGAAGAGGGCGGTCTTGACGGCGGTCATGTACAGCTGTTCGCGCTTTGCGCTCTTTCCGGCGACGATGGAATCTCCCTTGATAAGGAGTCCGTCGTCAATGATGACGTCGATGCCGTACTTTTGCGCGACCAGCTTGGCCCGGAAACTCTTGCCCGTACCGCTTTCTCCCACCAGGGCGAAGACCCGGACGCCCCGGGCCAGCCAGAGCAGGTCGTTTATGAATCGGAACATTGTCCCGAATACTACCCCGTCGCCGCCCCGACATACAAGACGGGCAGTGTTACGAAGCTTGTGCAGAATGTGATCCGAAGGCTTTAGAACCCTAACCAAGTCGGCCGGCGGATCGGCCGTACAGACTCCGGCTGCGAATAGCACAAGCTTCGTGACACTAGATACGCGCTGGTTGGTGAGTTCCTGATTGTAACCAGCGTGTGCTTTCCCCTAATCCCGCGGCGCAGCCTTCCGATATTCGTAGAGAAGGAGCGCCCTATGACGACGAAGATTCCCGAGCTGATCCAGTCCGTCCTCGACGAGGCAGCCGCGCTTGAAAAGTACCTGGAAGAGCGCAAGGTCCTGTCCGACTCGATTCGTCGAAGGGATTGGCCCGCCCTGCAGGATGTCCTTCTCCGCATCGAAGGCATCGCCCTGCTGGCGGAGGCTACCGAGAGGAACCGCTCCGCCCTCTGGGACGAGATCCTGGCGGAAAGTGGTCTGCCCGCGGATTCTTCGGTCTACAGGCTGGCCCTGGGGGTTCCCGAGCCGGAGCGGAGCATGCTCTCGGATTCCTACCGCCGGCTCAAGGTGGCGGCCCTGCGCGCCCGGGTGGAGAACGAGGCCCTGGGCGAGTACGTGGGGGAAACGGCGGGGACCATTCGCTCCGTCGTGGAGGAACTCTATCCGGACCAGAAGGGCCGTCTATACGGCCGTACGGGCCGCGCCGTGTCTGCGGGGGCCCGGCCCATAGTGCTGGACACGGCCCTGTAATCGGGGGGACGGGATGCAGTCGACGTTCGCGGGCATAGAGATCGGAAAACGGGGTCTTGTGGCCCATCAGCAGGGCCTGGTGACCACGGGCCACAACCTGACCAACGCTTCCACGGAAGGGTATTCCCGTCAACGGGTTCATCTGGGGAGCGTTGAGCCTATCTACGCCCCCCAGCTGAACCGGGAGGAAACCCCCGGCCAGATCGGACAGGGCGTCCAGGTCTCCCGCATCGAGCGGGTCAAGGACGAGCTGTTGGAAGGCCGCATCGTCGCCCAGCAGGGAGGGCTGGGATACTGGGAGACCCGGGACAAGTACGTCCGTCTCCTGGAGCAGGTCTACGACGAGCCGACGGACGTCTCCATCCGGTCCCGGATGGATATGTTCTGGGACGCCTGGCAGGAGCTTTCCCTGCATCCCGGCGAGCTCCCCGCCCGCCGGGCCGTGGTGGAGCGCGGCCGGACCCTCATTGACTCGATCCATGAACGGTACCAGCGCCTCTCCGGAATCCGGGAGATGGCGGACCAGGATATCGGGATCGTGATCAAACAGGTGAACGACCTTTCGCGCCAGATCGCCGCGCTCAACGTCGAGATCGTGAAAGTCAAGGCTCTGGGGGACAGCCCCAACGATCTTTTGGACCGCCGGGCTCTCCTGGTGGAGAAGCTGGGCAAGCTTGTTCCCGTGACCACCGACGGCCGGGACGCCGACGAATTCATGGTACATCTGGACGGCCAAATCCTGGTGCAGGGCAAGATCGCCCGGGCATTCTCCCTCACCTCGGGGCCCGAGGACGACGGCTACGGCCGTCCGGTCTGGTCGGACACGGAGGACGAGGCGCGGTACCGGGGGGGCGTCCTGGGCGCCCTCTTCCAGCTACGGGACGGGGACATCCGGGGGGAGATCCAGTCCCTGGACACCATGACCCTGACTTTCACGGACCTGGTGAACGAGGCTCACCGCGCCGCATACGGCCTGGACGGTTCCACGGGCACGGACTTCTTCTCCGAGTATCCCGCGGTCAACAACGTCGCGGGCAACTACGACCGGAACGGGGACGGCCAGTACGACTCCACCTACATCTACCGCGTCACCGGCGTGAACCGGCTGGACGGGCAGGAGCAGATAGGGCTAGCGGGTACGATCCGCCTTTCGGGCCCCGGGGGCATCCTGGAGATCCCCTATCGGCCCACGGATACTGTCGGCGACCTTGTGGCCCGGATCAACACCTCCGGGGCGGAGGTGACGGCCCGCCTGACCCGGGAAGGCCGCCTCCAGCTCCGGGCGACCGCGACGGACTCCAGGGAGAACCCGGACTTTGTGATCCGGCACCTGGAGGATTCGGGGGAGTTCCTTGCGGGGTACGCGGGGATCCTGGCCGCCTCCGGGGAGGCCGGAGCCTTCGACTGGGAACGTCCGGACGCAGTCCTGGGCCTCCGAACCGGGGGCCTGGACTACGCGGTCGCCCCCATCGCCCATCCCTCGGGATGGATCGAGGTGACCGAGGCCGTGGGCCGCAACCCCATGAAGGTGGCCGCGGGCTTCGGGGAGAACGGAAAACCCGCCGAAATCGGGGACGGAAGCGCGGCCCTGGCCATCGCGGCCCTGCGGGACCGGCCTGTGATGGTGGGATCCCTGGCGACCTTCGACGACTGGTTCGCCGACGCCGCGGCGAGGATCGGCCTTCTGGGTGAGCAGGCGGAGCGATCGGCGGAAACCCAGTCCCGGATCGTGAAGAACCTGGCGGACATGCGGGACTCGATCTCCGGAGTCAACATCGACGAGGAGCTTGCCAACATGATCAAGTTCCAGCACGGGTACGCGGCCGCTGCCCGGTTCATAGCGAATTTCGACGAGATGCTGAATACCATCATCAACCGGATGGGAGTGTGACATAGATGAAGCGCGTCAGCACGGACCAGATGAATACGGACATGCAGTACTGGCTCCGAAGGACCGAGGATCGCACCGCGCGTCTGGAGACCAAGATGGCCCGGCAGACCCGGATCGCGGAGCTTCGGGACGACCCGCTTGCCGCGGCACATGCCGTCAAGTACGAGTCCTTCGTCAGCCGGCTGGCCCGGTTCGAGAAGAACGCCGCGTTCGCGGAGGATCGGTACCGCGTCTCGGAAGGCTACGTGCGCCAGGCGGTGGACATCGTCCAGCGCGTCCGGGAATTGGCCGTCCAAGGCGCGAACGGCGTCTTCACCAAGCAGGATACGGGCTACATGGCCGCGGAGGTGAACGAGC
>JAAYUR010000056.1 GCA_012517645.1 Treponema sp. | reverse complement strand
CTTGGCGCACGGCGACCACGTCGGGACGCCCCTTCACGTTCTTGTACACCCGTGTGACGTCGTCCAGGGTCACCGCTACCGGTTGCTTGGCCATGTTGTATCCTCTCCTCCCCTACCGGGTGATGGTCTTTTCCAGGGCTCCCGTGTCCCGCACCAGGAGCCGCATCAGGGCGAAGGCGCCCAGGACGATGACGATGAGCACCGTGGCCAGCACGCTGGCCAGGCCGAACCGCAGGTTTTCCGAGAAGTTGTAGATCAGCACCGTCATGTGGTACCAGCGGGCGGAGATCAGGAAGATCACCGCGCTGACCGCGGTCATGGACCGCACGAAGGTGTAGGACATGCTGGTGATGAAGGCCGGGCGCACCAGGGGCAGGACGATGGTCCGGAAGACGGTGCCCTCGTCGGCGCCGAGGTCCTTGGCCGCCTCCTCGATGGAAGGATCGATCTGCCGTAGGGAGGCCACTCCGGACTCGATTCCGACCGGAAGCTCCCGGATCACGTAGTTGATCACGATGATGGCCGCGGTTCCGACCAGGATCAGGGGGGCCTTGTTGAAGGCCAGGATGTAGGCGATGCCCAACAGGGTTCCCGGCACGGCGAAGGGGGTCATCATCAGGGCTTCCAGGACCCGCTTGCCCGCGAAGGTCTTTCGCACGAAGACCAGGGCCGCCGCCATGGCCAGGATGCCCGCCACGGGGGTGGCCGCGGCGGCCAGGGTCACGGTGGAGCGGATGGCGTCCCGCCCCCGGGTCAGGGCCTCGGCGATGTTGGAGAGGGTGAAGGAATAGTCGATGCCCCAGTTCTTGACGAAGCATCCCGCCACGATGGTCCCGTACAGTCCCAGGATGGCCGCGACGAGGATCCACACCCCGGTAGCCAGGGCCGCGCGGACCCGGGGGGAGGCGATCTCCACGAGCTTCGCGTTGGGCTTGCCCGTGACGGTCACGAAGGACCGCTTGGCCACCCAGTTCCGCTGGAGGAAAAAGGCGGTCAGGGTCGGCAGGAGTAAAAGGAGGGAGAGGGCCGCTCCCCCGCCCAGGTCGTTCCGGCCGGTCACCTGGATGTAGGCCTCCACGGAGAGGACCCGGTAGTTCCCCGCCAGCAGAAGGGGGTTGGCGAAGTCCGCCAGGGAGTTCGTGAAGACCAGAAGCCAGGCGGACAGGATGCCCGGGACGGCCAGGGGCAGGGTCACGGTTCGGAAGGCCCTCCAGCGCCCGGCGTTCAAATCCAGGGCCGCCTCCTCCAGGGTGGAGTCCATGGCCTGCAGGACCCCCGCCAGGGTCAGGTAGGCTATGGGGAACATCCCCACGGTCTGGACGATGACCAGGCCCGGAAGCCCGTAGATCGAGAAATTCTGGAGACCCAAAAGCTGGCGGGTGATCAGGCCGTTGTTCCCCGCCAGGAGGATCACCGAGAGGGTCAGGGAGAAGGGCGGGGAGATGACCGGGAGCTGGGCGACGGTGGACAGGAACTTCTTCCCGCCCATCCCGGTCCGGTGGATCGCGAAGGCGAAGACGAAGCCGATGACCGTGGAGACCGAGGCGGTCCAGATCCCCAGGCGCACGGAGCCCCAGAGGGCCTGGAGATGGGCCCCGGACAGGACGCCCTTCCAGGTCTCCAGAGAGAACTTCCCCTCTTTAAGGAACGAGAGTCGCAGGGCCTCCGCCAGGGGATAGGCGATGAAGACCAGCGCGATCCCGGCCAGGACCAGGACGGCGTAGCCCACCGTCGGATCCCGGGTGAACCGGGAGATTCCCGAGAGCGCCGCGAAGAGGACGAAGGTCCCGATCGCGAAGAGGACGAACAACCCCTCCAGGGTCCGGTTGCCGGCCTCGGGGGCCAGGAAGACCGCGATCCCCGCGAGCTCGGACTGGCTCTCGTCCAGGACCGGGGCGTAGAAGAGCCGGACCCGCTCTCCCCGGAACTCCAGACGGACCGGAGAGGCGTAGTTCTCGAAGTAGTACGCCGATTCGAGTCCCTTGGCGGCGTCCGGCGTTCCAGACAGGGATTCCCAGAGGGCCGCCGCTTCCTCGTCGGAGCTCCGGGCCTCATAGACCTCGGGATCCTCGGCGGGAACCAGGAAAACCGCGGCTCCCCCGGGAAGGCTTTCCGGCACCGAGGCCAGCCAGGGGTCCAGGTTCTCCGGGTCCGCCGGGGCACTCCGGGCCAGGAGGGTCAGGCGGGTTTCGGAATCCCGGGCTTCCTGGGATCTCAGGGCACCCCGGAGGGTGAAGAACACCCAGGCGTCCACCGCCGCGAAGACGGCCAGGGCGGCCAGGAACCTCAGGATCGTCGATTTTTTGGGCATCGAATTCTCCCGTCGGGCAGGAGGTTCCCGGCGGCCGTAAGCGGCCGCCGGCAGCGGCCGACCCCGGAGGGCACCGCCCGACAGGAAGCGGGCGGAAGGTCCGGCGTCGGCCGGGGGTTTACCGCTTGGAGCCGATCTCGTCGGTCCAGCGCTTCAGAAGGCGGGCCCGGTTGTCCTTGTTCCCGTCCCACAGGAGGTCCTGCTTGACGGTCTTGATCTGCTTGATGGACAGGGCGTCCGGGTGGGAGGGGGCGCCGGAGGCCACGAGCACCAGGTACCACTTCACGAAGAGGTCCTGGGCGCTCTTGGAGGACAGCACCCAATCGTAGAGCTTCTTGGCGTTGACCGCGTCCTTGCCTCCCTTGATCAGGGACATGGATGCAAGCTCGTAGCCCGTGCCCTCGGAGGGGGCGTTGATCACGACGGGCGCTCCTTCGACCTTGAGCTTGACCTGGTCGTGGGCGTAGCCGATGGCGATGGGGATCTCCCCGATGGCCACGCTCTTGCCCGGGGCGGATCCGGACCGGGTGTACTGGTCGATGTTCGCGTCCAGCTTTTTCAGGTAGTCGAAGACCTTGTCCTCGTCGCCCTTGTAGACGTACCGGAGGGTGGTGATCACGTTGTAGGCCGTGCCGGAGGTGTTCGGGTTGGCCATGCGGATTTGCCCCTTGTACTCGGGCTTAAGGAGGTCCGCCCAGCTCTTGGGCGGGGTGAGCCCCAGCTCCGCGGCGCGCTTGGTGTTGGTCACGAAGGTGAGGGGGCCGACATAGAGGCCGATCCAGTACCCGTCCTTGTCCTTGAACTCCGCGGCGGTCTTGCCCGCGTACCGGGACTTGTAGGGGGTGGTCAGGCCCTTGTCCTTGGCGGTGATGTGGTCCAGGCCCACGCCGCCCAGCCAGATGGAAGCCTGGGGATTGGCGGCCTCCGCTTCCATCCGGGCGATGGCCTCGCCGCCGGACAGGCGCACGAAGCTGGTCTTGATCCCGGTCTCGGCTTCGAACTTTTCCAGGAGAGCCTTGGCCAGCGGCTCCTCCAGGGTCGTGTACACGCTCAAGGAGCCTTGGGCGGCCGCGAAGGACACGGCGGCCAGCAGGATGGCCGCGGCTGCGAACATGCGTTTCATAGGTACTCCTCCCTATTCTGCCCACGCGATTTGAATCGATGGGAAGTGACATTCTAACCTAGTTTTCAAGGAATGTACAATTCCGAGAAGAGTCCGAGCCGGGCCGCCCGGGCTTCCCGCTCCGCCCTCTCGAAGGCCGCGGAAAAGGCGAAGGGGTATTTTAGCAGGGCCCGGGCCGCCCCGGTGCGCACCAGGGCTAGATTGAGACAGTCCCCTTCGGGTGTGTAGAGGTAGGCCAGGACCCGGCCGTACCGGTCCCGGAGCTCCCGGTCGAAAGCCAGGAGCACCCTCCGGCTATCCAGGAGGGACCGGGCGGCTTCGGCGGACTGGGGTCCCCCGGGATCCGCCGGACGGTTCCCGCGTCCCAGTTCCGGGGCGTCCACCCCGATGAGGCGCACCGTCTCCCGGGGCCCGAGGCCGACGGGCGGCCGGGGTATCTCGACGACCACGGTGTCCCCGTCCACCACCCGGACGACCCGGGCGGCGGTCATCCGGGCACAGTCCGCGGCTGCGGGATCCCGGAGGCCCTCGGCGTGGACGCTGTACGGGCCCGGCGCTCCCGGCGCCGCGGGAGCGCCGGGGACGGCGGCGCCCGAGGAGGCCGCGCCCGAGGAGGCCGCACCCGTGAAAACGTCCTGCCAGGACCGGCATGCGACGGGGATGCCCGCGGCCAGGAAGGCCGAGGCCAGGAAAGCGACGGCCACGGCGGCCGCGGCCAGCGCGGCCGGACCGCGGGGGCGGACGCCGGGGCCGGGATGCTCGGACGACCGCCCCGGATAGACGGACGCCCTCGAGTGGTCCGCGTCCGTCCGCCCGGAGTCGGTCACTTCAGGTTTTCCGGGTTCAGGCATTCCAGTTCGGGCACGACGAAGCGGCCGTCCTTGCGGATCAGGCGCCCGGCCATCCAGATCTCCCCTCCCCCGTGCTCGGGG
>JAAYUR010000459.1 GCA_012517645.1 Treponema sp. | reverse complement strand
CTGCTCGAGATACTCCGCTACCACATCCTGGCGCCCCGGTACCGGGCGGCCTTCGGGCCGAACCACCTGGGCACTCCCGAAGAGCTCGCGGATTCCTTCCAGGCCTGGGTGGACCGCCATCGCATGGGCGTCCTGGCCAAGGCGATCTCAATACCCTACACGACCTTCGGGTACGGGTACTACGACGAATCCCCGGCTGCCTATGTGCTCAAGTTCTTCGAACCCGGGATCGTCCGCGCCCTGGCCCTCCAGTTCAAGTTCTTCAAATGGAAGGAGGGGGCCCAGACCCTCTGGGAACGTCTGGCCTCGGGGATGGACGTCCGGTACTCCTTGGAAGTCCGGGAGGTCCGCAGGGGGGATACGGTCCTTGTCGCGGGCCGGGACCGGAGAACGGGGGAGCCCTTCCGGTACGAGTATGACCGCCTGGTCCTGGCCTGCCCCCTGGATGAAAGCCTCTCCTTCCTGGACGCCTCGGAGGAGGAGCGGGCCCTATACTCGAAAATCCTGCACAAGGATTACCGGGTCTATCTAAAGCGGGCCCGGGTTTTCCGGGTTCCCGCGGGGTTCGCTCCCGCCCGGTTCGACCGCTCCGGGATCGGCCGGGCCATGATCTGGGACGACCGGGTGCCCGGGAGCGGGATCCACACCTTCTACGTCCTGGGGGATGGAAAACAGTCCGACGAGGAGATCGAGGTCGGCTTGGACGAGGATATCCGCGCCATGGGTGGCGAGCCCGGCGAGACGGTCGCCCGGGTCCGCTGGAAGTACTATCCCCACGTCTCCTGCCAGGACTATCGGGCGGGCTGGTACGATCGGTTCGAGGCTCTCCAAGGCCGGAACCGCACCTACGCCTGCGGCGAGATCGCCTCGTTCTCCACGGTGGAGCGGGTAATCCGATATTCCAACGACCTTTCGCGCAGATTCTTCGAATAGGCCTTGGTCTGTCCCCTCTCCCGACGCGCCTGTAATTGCCTTCCGGCCTTGACGGCTCCGATGGTTTCGGGCATCCTGTCCCCGACGAGCGAGGGATCCGTGGAACGCGGTGAAAGGCCGCGGCGGTCCCGCCACTGTAACCGGGGAGAGATCCGACAGGCGTCCGGATCCGCGGAAACGCGGATACCGGCGCGGCCATTGGGCAATGAAGCCTGAGAAGGCGTCGGCGACGATTCGAAGATCTGGAAGCCAGGATACCGGCCCTACGCTCCCCCGTAAACCGGGCGCCTTCGGGCTGTCCGGGCGGGGAACCTTCGCGGATCGAGGAGTCGTCGTGCACCCCCTCCCTGGAAACCGCCGCATGCGGCCCGCAGTCTCGGTAGACCTACCGTCTCCCGGCTTGCCCTAGGACAGGTCCACGCCTTCCGGTCCGCCGCTCCCTCAGGAAGGAGCGGAAAGGAGCGGATCATGCGCAAGGCATGGTTCACCGTCGCCGCGGCCCTCGCGGTATTGGGGCTGGGCGCGCAGGAACAAGACCTCGGAGAGGTCTCCGTCACGGCCGAGAGCTGGAGCCCCGCGGTCCTAGCCCCCGGCGCTTCCGTCGTCGTGGTCTCGGCGGAACAGATCGAGGCTTCCGGGGCCAAGAACGCCGCGGAAGCCCTGGCCAAGGTACCGGGCTTCCAATCCCTGGATTACGGGAACCCCGGGAGCGTCCGGACGCCCTCCT
>JAAYUR010000551.1 GCA_012517645.1 Treponema sp. | reverse complement strand
TTCTGGAAGGCCGCGATCCGGGCGGCGTTCCGGGACAAGGGGCTGTCCATTCCGGAACTGCGAGCCCGTTCCGAGAGGAACGGACGGGTCCACCCGCCCTTCCCGACGGACACGGGCATCGAGGAGATTGTCCTGGAAGGTCTCCGCTGTGCGGCCATCCGGCCGCCCCGGGAGCGCCCCGGAAAGGTAGTGCTCTACCTGCACGGCGGGGGATACGTGACCGGCTCGATCGAGTCGTACTGGATGCTCTGCGTGCCCCTGGCCCGGGCGCTCGGTCTGCGGGTCGTCCTGCCGGAGTACCGCCTGGCCCCGGAGCATCCCTACCCGGCGGCTCTCGAGGACGCGTTGAAGGCCTTCCGAGGGCTCCTGGCGGAGGGCCATGCCGCTTCCGACATCGTCCTGGCCGGGGATTCCGCCGGCGGGGGCCTCTGCCTGGCCGCGGCTCTGTCCCTCCGCGACTCGGGGAGCCCTTCGCCCGCCGCGCTGATCTGCCTGTCCCCCTGGGCGGATCTCACAAATTCCGGCGCGTCCCATGCCTCCAACGCGAAATCGGAAGCCCTGCTCGACACCCGGGACCTTGATCGCTGGGCGGCCCTGTACGCCGGCGGAGCGCGACGGGAAGATCCCTACGTTTCCCCGGTCAACGGGGACTTCCGGGGCTTCCCTCCCCTCCTGATCCAGGTCGACCGGGGGGAGATCCTCCTGGACGACAGCCGGGCCGTGGCCGAGAAGGCCCGGGCCGCCGGCGTCGACCTTGTCTTGAGCGTATGGGAGGGGCTCTGGCACGTGTGGCCCGCCCTGGGGGACCTGGTCCCCGAGAGCGGGGCCGCCTTCGCGGAGGCAAGAGCCTTCCTGGAAGCCCGCTCCATCCTGTAACGGCGCCCTGCGGCCGCGAAGGTTCACCGGCGAGGCGCCGCCCTGCCCTGCGGCCGGGCGGCTGCGCTTCCTCCTACTTCACCTTGGCCGCGAAGGCCTTGCCGTAGTCCCGGGCGGCCTTCAACGCATCCTCGTCGGGGTTCCACAGGGCCCGCAGGCCCTCGTCCACCACCTCGAAGCCGGCTTCCTTCAGGGCGTCGCCCAGGATCTTCACGGACTCCCCGGACCAACCGTAGCATCCGAAGGCCGCTGCCTTCTTGCCCTTGAACTTGAGGCCCTTCATCTCCTCCAGGGTCCCCGCCACGGCGGTCAGGATCCCCTTGTTGATGGTGGGCGAGCCGACGAGGATCGCCTTGGAGCGGAAGACGTCCGTCAGGGCGTCGTTCTTGTCGAACTTGGACAGGCAGCGGGAGACCACGGTCGTGGAGGGCGAGGCCTCCTGGATGGCCCGAGCCATCTCGTCCGCCAGGGCCCGGGTGCCCTCCCACATGGTGTCGTAGAGGATGGTGATCCGGTCCTCCTTGTAGTCCTGGCACCACTCCATGTACTTGAGCACGATCTGGGTGGGATCCTTCCGCCAGACCACCCCGTGGCTGGTGGCGATCATGGAGACCGGTAGCTTGAGGGACAGGACCTGCTCGATCTTGGCCTTCACCAGGGCGGAGAAGGGAGTCAGTATGTTCGCGTAGTACTTGACGCACTCGTCGTATAGCTCGTCCTGGTCCACCAGGTCGTTGTAGAGGCGCTCGGTGGCCAGGTGCTGGCCGAAGGCGTCGTTGGAGAAGAGGATGGCGTCCCCGGTCATGTACGAGAACATGCTGTCCGGCCAGTGGAGCATGGGTGCCTCCACAAAGACGAGCTTCTTGCCGTTCCCCAAGTCGAACTCGTCCCCGGTCTTGACGGGGCGGAAGTCCCAGTCCTGGTGGTAGTGGCCCTTGAGGGACTTGATGCCGTTGGCGGTGCAGTACACGGGCAGGTCCGGCCTGCGGGCCAAGAGCTCCGGGAGGGCCCCGGAGTGGTCGATCTCCGCGTGCTGGGCGACCACCGCGTCCAGCTTCCCCAGGAGGCCTTCGGCCTCCAGGTTGTCCACGAACTCCTTGGCGAAGGGCTTCCAGACCGTGTCGATGAGTACGGTCTTCCCTTCCTCGATCACGTAGCTGTTGTACGTCGACCCCTTGTGGGTCGAGTACTCGTCCCCGTGGAACTTGGAAAGCTCCCAGTCCACCTTCCCGACCCAGGACACCGTCGCGGTCATCGGCTTCTTCATCTATGGCTCCTTCTGGCCGCCGTCCTGATTGTCAGCCCGAGCGGCGGTCTCGTGTTTCTGGTATAATGGTACTATAGTACCTGAATTCTGTCAATAAAGTATTGTGGTACTTTTATACTTTTTATATCAGGAATCCTTACGAACTTCCCGGCACCGCGCGCGATTCGGACGACTCCGCCGACCGAAGGTCTCTGAAGATCGCCGAAG
>JAAYUR010000373.1 GCA_012517645.1 Treponema sp. | reverse complement strand
TTTCGGCCGCATGTGAAGGATGGAATCCAGGAATACAATATCCAGGCGTTCCACGAGGGGGGCGGGCAGGGCCTCGAGTTCGGCTTTCAGGATGCCGCAGGACAGGACCCGGGTCCGTGTATCCCGGCTATCGGGGGATTTCATGCGTTCCGGCCTTGGAGGATGTCCCGGACTAGGGTCAGCCGATCGGGAGGGGTCCAGGCGGGGACCTCCGCCCCGCTGTTCGTGAAGATCCACCGGCGATCGCTCCGCAGCTCCTTGAGGAGGGCGGTCAGGGAAGCTTTAAGAAAGTCCCGGGAGTACGCATCGAACGAGGGGCCCAGGATGTTGCCCAGCAGTATCGCCTCCGGACCTGCGAGCTCCCGGGCCCGTGGGAAGGAGTCCTTCGGTCCGATAGCGAAACCCGCCAGGTTGGGAAGCCCCCTATACAGGCCGATCCTTTCGGCGAACTCGGTTCCGCCATGGTGCAGAACCACGGGGAGCGGACACTCTCGAAGAGCGGCTTCCAGGATCGGCAGAGACGTTCTCCGAAGGAACCGCTCGTCCAGGATGCGGGGGTTCGCGAACATCATCGGCAAGACAAGGATGGATACTCCCGCCGCGCTGTAGGCCGAAGACAGGATCTTAAAATGACGCAAAGCCTTGGAAAAAAGTCCGGCAGCCTCGTCCGGCTTGAACAGGAGGGTGTCGATCCATTCCTCGATCCCGATCAACAGGGCCGGCAGGTCTGTAGGGGAGACGATAGGAGCTGCTATGATCCGGTCCTGCCCGAAGGTTTCCGAACACACTCGGGCGGACTCGACCAGGAAATCCAGGTAGCGATCGAACCCGAGTTCCGGATTCCCTGCCGCCAAGGCTTCTTCGGCATTGGGGAAAGGAGGTTTCCGGACGTTGGGAACCGAGTTTTTCTGGGGGGCGAGAGCGGCCCCGTAGGCCGCCGCCTCGAAGGCGAAGACGAAGGGGGTGAACACGATGTCGGGATCCAGAAGCTCGCAGACGGCTTCCTGGCCTCGGACATACCGAGCCGGGCTCGAGTAATACTCCTCCACCGGAGTATCGGTCAAGGACGCTCCCAGGGTGCAGCAAGCCATGCCGTAGGGCGGCCGGTCATAGGGGAGGCCCCGCATCAACGCCGTTACCCGCTCAACGGGACTCATGCGCGCGTTCCTACCATGCCGCGAAGGATTTCTTCGCCGGCCTTTGTACATAGACTCCGGAACAAGGCGGGCGCATCCATGGCGCTCGACGCCGTACCGTCTCCTCCGACCTCCTCGACAAGACCCGGGCGCATGTTGAATACCGCCCCCCCGACCGCCAGGGGTATCCGGTCGGATAGGTTCCGCCGATCGAGCTCTTCCCGCACACCCCGGATGTTGAGGGCTGTGGAAAGCATCATGGCGGAGACTCCGATAATTCGGGCTCCTCCGTCCACAGCCGCGTCGACGAAGGCCGAGGGTGAAACATCGTTGCCGAGATCCATGACCTCCCAGCCGTCCAGGCGAAGGAAGGATGCCACCATCTTTCGTCCTAGGGCGTGAAAATCGTCCTCGATGTTTCCAAGGACGGCGATTCCCCGGGAGGGCAAGGCGGCTCCCGGTCCCTCGGCCTCCAACGCGGCGTGCAGCACGGTATCCGCCACCTTCCCGGCTATATAGCTTTGGGCAAGGGAAATGGTTCCGTCCACCCACATCCTGCCCGCTCGGCGCAAGCGGCTTGTCAATCCGGGCCGGGGGTCTATACTTAGCGTGAAGATCAGGTACCAGATTCCGGCAACGGGCCCGCGACGGCGCCGTGAGGAGCGAAACGCTATGGAAAACCGACGGGAAACCCCGGACGACTTGATCGATCAGCCGGAAGCGGCCGCCCTCCGGGCCCTCGGTCTGTATTTCGACCTGCGGCCGGGCGAGGAGTCCCGATACGACGAGAGGGGCCTCCGTTTGGCCCGGGAGGACATGGCCCACCATGTGAAGCGGCTAGTGCAGGCCGAGCTTGCCGGGGAGGATGCGGCCTTGCGGGACTACCTGTCCTGGCTCAAGGTCCTGTTCCGCGGGCTATCGATTTCCGACGACCAGGTCGCCGATTCCCTGCGCTGCGCGGCCCGGGCCGCCGCCGAGTCCCTGAGGGAACCCGCCGCGAGCGACGTTCTCGGCCTGGGTGACCGGGCCGCGGATTTGTATGCCCGGCTGGACGCCGAGGCGGGTCGATACGGGGGACCGGGGCCCGCCCCGGGAACGACCGTCCACGCCTATGTTCGGACCCTGGTCGACGGACGTCGGGATCTGGCCCGGAAGGTGGTCGACGCCGAGCTCGACCGCGGCGTTTCCGTGCGGGATCTCTACCTGGACCTCTTCCAGCCGGCACAGCGGGAAATCGGACGGCTCTGGCATACCCGGGAGATCTCGGTCGCCCAGGAGCACTTCGCCACGGCGGCCACCCAGTACCTCATGTCGGAACTGTATCCCCGCCTTGTCTCCCAATCCCGGCCGAACGGCCGGGTTCTGGTCGCGGCAGCGGCCCAGGGCGAATTGCACGAAATCGGCATCCGAATGGTGGCCGATTTCTTCCAGGCCGAAGGATGGGACACGCGGTATTTCGGGGCCAACCTGCCCGCGGACTCCCTGCTTTCGGAGGTGGATCGCCTTAAGCCCGACCTGGTCGCCGTGTCGGCTACCGTTCCGGAAAACGTTCGCTGGATTTCCCGGTTCGTGGAATCCCTTCGATCCCGGGGACCCCGCCGACCGGTCGTCCTGGTCGGAGGCCTCCCGTTCCTCGTATCGGAAGGGCTGTGGCGGCAGGTCGGAGCGGACGCCACCGGATCGGATTGCCGGGAGGCCGTGGATGTCGGAACCCGGCTCGCGGCGGAACGGGAAGGCCGCGGAGGAAGGGATCGGCCGTGACCCAGGAAGAGCTCTTGGAAGAATTCTCCCGGATGAACAATGAACTGATCAACGCTCGGCGCGAACTCATCCGACTGAATCGGGAACTTGAGGAATCGTCCCGGATCGATGCCCTGACAGGGCTGCGGAACCGACGGGCCTTCGACGAACTTGCCGATCATCACCACAAGGTAGCGGAGCGGGCGGGTTCTTCCTTCGCGATCCTCTACTTCGACCTGGACGACTTCAAGAGCATCAACGACCGGTTCGGTCACGCCGAGGGGGACGCGGCCCTCAAGGCCGCTGGGGGTATCCTGTCTTCCTGCTTCCGGGCGGGGGACATCGTGGCGAGGATCGGCGGCGACGAGTTCATCGCCCTCCAGGCGAACACTAAACCCGGGGCCGTCGAAAGGCTGGTGGGACGTATCCGCAAGGCGTTTAAGGACTGGAACGAGATCTCCGGCAAGCCTTGGAAGGTCAAGGTTTCCATCGGCTCCGCCTCCTTCGAGCCCTCCA
>JAAYUR010000240.1 GCA_012517645.1 Treponema sp. | reverse complement strand
CGGTCTGAAGTATATCGGCGTCGGCGCTGAAAACCAAGGGTTCTTGGAAACGAGGACTTTTGGTCCCGGATAGGCGTCCTACACCTCCGCCCTCCCCAGCGCCTTCCTCCATTTTCCGCCCCGGAACCAGACGAATCCCGCAAGGGCCGTGGCCAGGTTCGACACGAACATCGCGGCCCAGATGGACAGGGGCCCCAGACCGGCCAGGAAGGCCAGGGCGTAGGCTAGGGGAACCCGGACAACCCAGAGCCGCACGACCGACAGGACCATGATGACCCGGGTGTCCCCGGCGCCCTGGAAGGCTCCGGTCAGGACCAGGTAGAGGGAGAAGAGGAGCACCGAGGGCGCCACCACCTTGAACATACGGTCTCCGACGACGATCGCCTCCGGATCGGCCACGAAGAACCGCACCAGGTGCCCTCCGAAGATGACCGAGGCCCCTATGGGAATCCCCACCAGGACCAGGCAGAGCTTTAGGGAGCTCCGCACGACCCGGGCCGCCCGAGTTTCGTCCCGGGCTCCCAGGGCCTGTCCGACCAGGGTCGTTGTGGCCACGGAAAGACCGTGGGCGGGCAGGTCGAAGAGACCGATGAGGCGGTTCCCGACTCCGAAGGCGGCTATGACTCCGGTTCCGAAGAGGTTCACAACTCCCTGGAGCACCGTGAACCCCAGGGCGGACAGGGCCTGTCCCACCGAGGACGGCAGCCCGATGCGGAGGATCAGGGACGCGGCCTTGGGGTCCGGGCGGAGGAGGGCGCTCCGCAGGCGGAGCGGACCGCGGCCCCGGACCAGGATGCGCAGGGAAAGGAGGGCACCCAGCCCTTGGGAGATGACCGTAGCCGATGCCGCCCCGGCGACGGACAGGGCCGGGATCGGACCGAAGCCGAAGATCAGCAGGGGATCCAGGACCAGGTTGGCCAGGACCGCGGTCAGGTGGACCTTCAGGGGGGTCACGGTGTCCCCGATGGCGGAAAAAGAGGCCTGTAAAAGGAAATACGCGAACATGAAGGGCATGCCGAAAAGGACGATGCGGAGGTAACTCAGGGCCGGGCCGAGGACTTCAAGGGGGGTGTTGAGCAGCCGGAGGATCGGACGGGCTAGGACCAGGCCCGCGAGGGTCAGGATCCCGGACGCGGCGGCCAGAATGAACCCTGTCTGGTTCATGAAGAAGTTCATCCTCTCCCCGTCGCCCCGGCCTTTCATCTGGGCTATCAGGGTCGTACCGGCGCCGGAAAGCCCGGCGGCGAAGATGATCAGGAAGAACACCAGGCTGGTCGACACGGAGGGCGCCGAGAGCTCCGTGGAGCCCAGCTTGCCCAGGAAGAAGGCGTCCGTAAGGTTGTAGAGGGTTTCCACCAGGCTGCCCGCCATGGCGGGGGCGGCGATCCTGAGGATTCTGCCGGATTCTGTCATGCCGCCAGAGTAGCCCCGCCGGTTGTCCGTGTCCAGGGAGCCGGCTTCGATTGACGAGGGTTCTCCTTCCGGATAGACTCGCCTGAATATGAAGATTTGGCTGAAACTGCTCATCGGGGCCCTCTTGGGCACGGCCCTGGGTTTCCTGCTGCCTTCAGGTCCCCAGACGGACTCCGCGCTGGGCGTCCTCTTCGAGCTTGCGATTCGATCCGGTCGGTATATCTTCCTGCCGTTGATCTTCTTCTCCGTCCCGGTGGCCGCCTTCGAACTCTATGAGGATAGGAAGCTGGGCCCCGTCGCAGGCAAGGCGATCCTGATAGCCGTCATTTCCGTGTTTGCGGCGTCGATCCTGGGAGCCCTTGGAGCCTTCGTCCTCCAGCCGGATCGGATACCCCTGGTCGGCGAAACCTCCGCGGTGGAACCCCCGGCCTCGGCGCGGGACATCATCTTGGGACTGTTCCCCCGGAACGCCTTCCAAGCCCTCGTGTCCGGCGGTGACGGTTTGGCCCCGCTTCTCATACTAGCGGTCATCCTGGGCCTGGCGTTCTCGTTCGACCTGGCGGTCACAAAACCTGTAATCGGGATGTTCGATTCCCTTTCCAGGATCCTCTACCAGATCAACTCCTTCTTTGTGGAAATCCTTGCGGTCTTCGCCATCCCGGCCGCCGCCTACAACGCCCGGGCCTTGCGAGCGGTTCTGGAGCTGTCCCTGTACCGAAGCCTGTTGCTTGTCGTGGCTGCGGAGGTGCTTTTCACGGTGTTGGTCCTTCTGCCCGGCGTTCTCTACTTCGCGGGCGGCCGCAAGAACCCTTTCCGAATCCTGTACGGTCTCGCCGGCCCTGCCCTGGCCGCGGTCGTCACGGGGGACCTCCTGTTCGGGGCCGGAACCCTGGCCAAGCACGACAAGGAAAACCTGGGCGTCCGAAGGAGGGCCGGAACGCTGACCTTGCCGATCGCCCTGCTCTTGGGCCGAGCCGGCACCGCCCTGGTAACCTCCACGAGCTTCATCGTCGTCCTGAACTCCTTTTCCAACATCGGGCTTTCGGTTCAAACCCTTCTGTGGATCCTGCTCTTCGTGCCGTTATCCGCCCTCCTTTTAGGGGCGACTCCGGGGCGCGGCCCCGCCGCCGCGCTCGCCCTGCTTTCGAGCCTATACGGCCGGGGGTTCGAAACCGGCTACCTGCTTCTTGTCCAGGCCGCGGTTCCCTTGCTCCTGGCGGGGGTCTTTCTGGACGCTATCTGGGCGGGCTGCGTGTCCTGGATGACCGCCCGTTCTGAAGGCCTGGCCGTGGAACGGGAGGTTCGGAGGTATATTTAAGCGGGCAGTGAACGGTGGTCGGTGGACGGAGGCTGATCCAGGAGATGCCGATACCATTCCACGCATTGCAAGAACTTTTTTGTCTTCGTTCTAGTCACCGTCCACCGTCCACCGTTTTCGTTGACTTTCCTCCG
>JAAYUR010000257.1 GCA_012517645.1 Treponema sp. | reverse complement strand
CGCGCGTCCCTGCACGTTCCCCCGGTTCGCGCTCATCGATTCGCGCGAACCGGGCCGCTCGCTCGGTTCGAGTCCGGGTTGCCCGAGAAGGCTTGTCAGAACGCGGCCGCTAAATAAAAAAAGCGGCCCCCGTTTCCGGAAACCGCTTCTCGGGCAACGCGGACTCGAACCGCGGACCCCGAGTCCCCCAGACTCGTACGCTAACCACCTGCGCTATTGCCCGTCGCGCCCTTGGGCGCCCGAAAAGTCTACCATGTCCTCTCCCTGAGGGTCAAGGGCGGCTTCTTTTCCCAAGGTTCGTACCACTACCCTCGAAGCACCGAAAGTACTCGTCTGCGTCCAGGCAGGGATGGATCCCCGGCCGGGTCAGGGCGAAGTCGTACCTCACGGGATCGTCCGGCCGGAACCGACGGAAGGCCTCGGTGACCTCCAGGGCGGCCCGAAGGTCGTCGGCCTTCCGGGCAAGGAGGCCGAGGCGGCGACAGGCCGCCCCCATGTGGGTGTCCAGGGGAACGATCAGGCGGGCGGGACTCACCCCGGTCCAGCCGCCGGGATCCACGGCGTCTTTCCGGACCATCCATCGCAGATAGAGGAAGAGGCGCTTGCAGGCGGAACCCCGGCTCGGGCGGGGAAGGAGGTTGTCCCTCCACGCGGACTTCCCGGGAGGGCGCGTCCACCGGTCTCCCGCCAGATCCTCCAGGGCGGCGGCAAAGCGGTCCGCCCCCCGTAGGATGGTCGGCTCCGCGGGATCGTCCCCGGCCCGGAAGAGGGCTTCCAGGGATCCGTACGCCCTTCGGGCGTTCCGGACCGCGGACAACAGGGCCGCAAGGTCCTCTCCCCCGAAGAACCGGTACCGGAACCCGGAATAAATCGCGGATAGCTCGTCGTCGGGCAGGGATTCCAAGGCGCGGGCGGGATGGGGCCCGAGGGGGGCCAGGGCTTGCCGGGCGGCCCGGACTATGAGGGGAGCGGAGCCCAGGGCCAGGCAGGCGGCCGCGAGCCCCGCGATTTCCCGGTCCGCGGGATCGGCGTATTCCCGGGCCACCGCCAGTGGGTCGGGATCCAGGAACTCCGGGCGGGCCAGCTGGTCGTAGGCGGTTTCCAGGAAGGCGAGCAGATCCGGCGGCGCGTCCGCGGAGCGGGATTCGACGAGGTTCCCGGTGCCGGGGCCCCGATCGGAAGGGGCCCGGACGGACCCGGGAGAGCGGCTCAGGGGGCCAGGCCCAGGCGGATGAGTTCCTCCCGGCGGCGGGCCAGACCGGGGTCGTCGGGCGCCACGGCCAGGGCCTGGCGGAGGTAGAACCGGGCCTTCTGGGCGTCCTTCTGGCGCATGTAGATGTCGTACATGGCGGTCAGGGCTTCCAGATTCTGGACGTTCTCCACGAGGCTGGAGCGCAGAGAGTTCAGGGCCGCCTCGTCGTTGGGTTGAACCAGGCTCTGGAGGAAATAGAGGCTCGAGCGGAACCGGGCGGAGCCCTTTTCGGTCAGGGCCCGGGCGATCAGGTCCCGGGCTCCGGCCGCGTCCTTGCGGTCGATCAGGGACCGGATGTAGGCGATCCGGGCTTCCTCCGAGTCCGGAGCGGCGGTCCGCCACTCCGAGGCGACCCGGAAAGCGTCCTCGACCCGTCCCGCGGAGCGATAGACCAGGTGCATCGCCGCCCGATCCTTGTACTCGGGATCCGCGGCCCGGAGGCGTTCCAGGGTGACCAAGGCGGCGGTCCAGTCCTTGCGGCGTATCTCCTCGGCCAGGAGGATCCGCAGGGCTCCGGCGTCCGCCGGGTTCTTGGCAAGTACCCGGCCGGCCATGAGATAGGCCTCCCCGCGCTCCGCCGCCGTGCCCTGGGACAGGACGCGGGCCGCGGCCAAGAGGGTTTCCGCGTCCTCCGGATAGATCGATAGAAGCTTTCGGAAGTACCGCATGGCCTCGTCCTTGTTGCGGGATCCTTCCCAGGCGACCCGGCCCCGGAGGAGGAGGTAGCGCCGGTCCGCGGGGTCCACGGCCCCGTAGGCGTCCAGAAGAGGGACGGCCTGGCGGTAATCCCCGGCCCGTATAAGCATGTCCGCCCGGACCAGGAGTATCCGGGAATCCAGGGGGTCCTCCCGCAGAACACGCAATACGTAGGGACCCGCCTCGTCGTACCGACCCGAGTCATAGAGGGCCAGGGCCATGAGGCGGACCCAACCGGGCATCTCCCCGAAGGACCCCCGGGAGGCTGAAAGCATGTCCACCGCCTCCTGGGGCCGTCCAAGCGCGATCAGTACCCGGGCGGCTCCGAAAAGGGCGGGGTAACAATCCGGAGCGGAGACGAAGGCCGCCACGTAGCTCTCCCGGGCGAAGGATAGATTGCCGGACCTCTCGGCGATCACGCCCCGGAGGTGATCGGCCAGGGGCGACTCCAACCGGGTCTGGGCAAGGAGATCCAGGGCCTGGGCCGCGGACCGGGTGGTCTCCTTGGAATCGCCCCGGAAGAGGGCGGAAGCCAGGGCCAAGAGTTCGAGGGGATCCGCACCTTCCCGGGGAGCCCCGATGCGACCGGTCCGGGCGTCCGCGAAGGCCCGGGCCCAGGGGTGCCCCGAAGGCGGTTCCGGAACCACCGGAGCGGTACCCAGACGCTCGGGATAGGCCAGCCGGCCCAGCTCCACGGCGTACCACCGGTATACAAGGACATCCGAAGGGGCAAGCGTGCCGGAAGACTCCGCGAGAGCCCGGGCCCGGGCCAGGGAGTCCGGGGCGCCCCGGACAAGGAGGGCTTCGACGGCGGCCTTGGCCGCCGCGGTTCCCTCCTGCCTACCATGCATGGACAGGGCCGTGCCGGTATCCGGGGGGGGCGGCGGGGTGACGCAGGCGGCAAGGCAGAGCGCGGTTCCCAGCAGGGCCGCGGATAGAGCCGCGGCGCAGGACCCCGGCATCCTCCGGCCGCTCATCTCTCTGTCCTTCCCGAGGCCCGGGCAAACCGGATCCGGTTGTAGAAATAGAGGAACAGCAGGACAAGGCCCGCGGCGATTAGGAAGACGGGCCACCACTCCGAGAAGAAGCGGCGGAAGGAGAATTGGATGACATCGAAGGAGAAGAGGGAAAAGAACACCCCCAGGATCATGAAGGCGATTGAGGGAACCAGGTAGGCGGCCCGCCGCCGTTTGTACCGTATCCATCCCGAGACCAAGTTGGAACAGCCCAGAACGACCATGAACAGGGGCCAGTACCGGGAAAGGGGCCATTCCATGAAGCCCCGTACGATCAATAGCGCGGCGGACAGGACGAAGGCGGAGCCCACGAAGATCCAGGCCGAGGGCAGGGAACGCGTGGCGCCCAGGTACAGGATGACGCACCCCACCGCGGCCACCCCCATGGGCCAGAGCCTGGAGGGGCCGGGCAAGGCTCCGGTGGTCAATAGGAGCAGGGCCGTTCCGACCAGGACCAGGGCGATGGCAAGGGCGAAGGTGATATCTTTCGGAGGTCGGGGCCGGGAACCGCTCATAGATAGGAGTATAGCCTCACAGGTCGTTCTTGCCAACGCCGAGACGGCCGTGCTAGGCTTTTTCCATGCTCCATCGTTCCGCGGCGGCCCTCTGCGCGGCCGTCCTCCTTCTGTCGACCGCCTGCTCCGGTTCCCGGACCGACCGCTCCGCCGCCGGACGGACGGCTATGGAGCGCGAGCTTTCGGAACTCTTCACCCTCCTTGGGGATCCGGGGATCAAGGGTGAGGAGCGCTTCGCCGTGGTTCAGACCATCGCGGACGCCTACCTCAGGACCCGGGACTACGGCCGCTTGGTCCCCTTCCTGACCGGGGTGGTGGAACGGGACGCCTCGGACCCCTACGCGACCCATTACCTGTTCACCGTAGCCTACGCGTACCTCCAATCCGGAGCCCCGGAGGTGGCGTCCCTTTACTTCGACCGGATCGTCAAGAATCACCCGGACCTTATCCTCAAGGGCGAGTCGATCCACAAGATCTGCCTGGAACGCCTCCTGGAGCTGTCCCCCTCCCCCGTTCGGCGGATAGACTACCGAAGGGAGCTCATCGCCCGGTTCCCGGATTCCATCGACCTGGGGGCGGCCTGGTTCCTGCTGGGAAAGGAGTACGAGAGGATCGGAGACTGGGACGCGGCCCTGGCGGCCTACCAGAAGTACCTTCCCCACTTCGGATCCTCCATCCCCGGCTACCCGGACGCCTTCCAGTACGCCCGCACCCTGATCGAGTTCGCCAACTCCCCCAAGGATTGGACCTACGAGAGCCTGGACGACCTGGTGGGCCGGGTCCAAACCGCCCTGGCCCAAGGGAGCCCCCGGACGCTCCAGCGGCTCCGGGCCAAGGTCGGGTTCTTCGCCATGTCCTGGCAGCAGGACCAGACCGAGGGAAACAGCCAGGTGCTGTTCGACTTCTCCGAGTTCATGTCGGGCAGCCGGATCTTCTCGGCCCCGACCCTGGACCCGGGATCGAACGCCCGGGAGGCCTTCCTCCGGACCTGGGGCTGGTCCGAACGGATCGCGACCTGGTACCTGTATTTCCGGAAGATCAACTTCCCCTCGGATCCGGAGATCCACGGCCGCTGGGAGTGGGCGGGGATCTATTTCGGGGAAAAGCTGAATTGAACCCTGCCCCGATCCGTCGGCCCCGGGTCGGGGTCTTCCTGTTCCTGCTGGCCGCGGCGGGGGCCTTCGGAGCCGCGCCCTCCGCGGTCTCCTCCCCTGCCGGGGCTGCCGCTCCCGCCCTCGCGGAGCCGGACCCCCGGGCGGCCTCCCCGTCCCGCCCCCTGCGCTCCCAGCGGCCCGACACGGAGCCGGAGCCGCCGGCCGGCGCCGTTCCCGGAGCCGCCGGGAACCCGACAGCCCCCGGCCTCCCGGACCCCGGGTACCTGACCCGGCGCCCCCCGGAGGACGGGCTTTCCATCCCCATACCCTGGGAAAACCAGAGATTCCGCAAATTCCGGGATGCCTTTCTATCCCCCGGGGGCCGAACATGGCTGGAGACCGTATCCGCCCGGTCCGCTCCATACGCCTCGTACGTGTACGAACGGATCCGCTGGTACCGTCTCCCGGAGGAGCTCTTCTTCCTGCCCGTGATCGAGTCGGAATGGTCCCCCCGCGCGGTGTCCCGGTCCGGGGCCGCGGGGCTCTGGCAGTTCATGCGGAACTCCATAGCGGGCTACGACATGCGCATCGACGAGTGGGTGGACGAGCGCCGGGACTTCATGAAGAGCACGGACGCCGCGCTCCGAAAGCTAAGGACCAACTACGAGGCCCTGGGCTCCTGGGAACTCGCCCTGGCGGCGTACAACGCCGGCCTGGGGGCCGTGAGCCGAGCGGCCGCCGCGGGAGGGACCCGGGACTACTGGGAGCTTTCCGACCGTGGGCTCTTGACCCCGGAGGCGGTGAACTACGTGCCCAAGTTCCTGGCGGCGGTATCCGTGCTGGGCCGGGCCGGGCGCAACGGACTGGCCGTCCCGGATACCCCGCCTGCAGCCTGGGAGCGCGTGGATCTGGACCGGCCCGTGGACCTGGCCCTGCTGTCCGAAGCCGCCGGGATCCCCCTTCCGGTCCTTAGGACCGGGAACCCGGAGCTGCGCTACGACGTCACCCCCCCGGAAGGGAAGTACGCACTCAAGGTTCCCGCCCGGGAAGCCGGGGCTGTCCGGGAGATCCTGGCCCGGCCCGATTTCCAGGCCCTGCGCTACTACCGACATACGGTGCGCTCCGGGGATACCCTCTCCGCCCTGGCCCGGCACTACGAGGTGACCGTGGCGCTGATCCTCCGCCTCAACCCCGGGGTGCGGCCCGAGGCCCTGCGCATCGGCTCCACCCTGGTCATACCCGCCCTCAAGGAGAAGGGGCCCTACGCACCCCCCGCACCCTCGGAAACCCTGGATTTCTCGGAGTCCTACGTCGTAGCCCGGGGGGATACCCTGTGGGCCATCTCCCTTCGCTACGGAGTCCAGCCGGAGACCCTGGCGGAACGCAACGGCCTGGACATCTCCTCCATTATCCGTGAAGGAATGACCCTGAAGGTGCCGAAAATGGAGTGAGGCGGAAGACCTCATCGACGACCCATGAAACGCATACCCGAGAATCCTAGAACGGCGAACCGCATCCTCCCGGCGGCGCTGTGGGCCGCGGCCCTCCTCCGGACAGTCTGCCCGGGGCCCGGGTACGCCCAGACCGCTTTCGGATCGATGCCTCCCGCCCCCGGCACGCCCGTCTCCGCCCTCGCGACGCCGGCTTCCTCGGCCTCGTACTACTCCACATCCGCGACCCTCCGCTGGGATACCATGATCCTCTCCGCGCGGATCTCCCTGGACCTCCGGGCTGCGGGCGTCCGCATGCCTTCCGGACGGTCGGAGGCGGAGAACATGATCGAGCGGGACCTGCCCGGGCTCCTCCAGGAGACCGTATTTCGGATACCCGTGGATTCCTACCGGACCGTGGGGGATACCCTGGCGGACGGGACCCTTTCCATCAACGACCTGCTGGACCTGATCCGGTCCGTATCCCGCCGGGAGAGTTCCTTCAGCCCCGACTTCCGTCGCTTCTCCGCCCTCTACGAACTGCCCCTGACGGACATCGCCTCTCTCTACGTGCGGCACAGCCGCCCCTACGAGCTCGCGGCCCCCCTGGACTATGCCCCGTCCCGTCCCTATTCGGGCATCGTCATCTACGCCAAGGGCGAGCTTCCCGTGCGGGGAGAGCACGTCCGGGCTCGGGCCATGCCCTGCCTCTTCCCGAGGGTCTTCGACGATAGAATGAACACCATTCTAGAGCGGAACCTCGTTTCCCCCGAGGCCATCCGCCGCTGGGGGCTGGTGGGATACACCGAGGACCTGCAAACCGCGTCCCTGGAGGAACGCACCGGGGACAACCCGCTCCGGATTGCGGCTTCCGGGGTATTCGGAACATCCCGGACGGACTTGGTGATCTCCCGGGAGGACGCCCTGAAAATCCTGACCATACCAGCCAACCGAACCCTCCTTCAGGAGGGTCGGGTGGTGGTGGTCATCGACAAGAACCTGCCCTAAGCCCTGGAACCTCGATTCTCCCCTAGGTGGCCTTGGAGGCTGCGGCCAGGGCTTTCTCGTAATCCGGCTCCCGGGCTATCTCGGGAACCTGCTCGGTATAGACGACCTTTCCGGCGGAGTCCACGACCACAACGGCCCGAGAGAGCAGGCCCGCCAAGGGACCGTCCCTCATCTCCGCCCCGTAGGCCCTGCCGAAGTCCCGGTCTCGAAGCTCCGAAAGCATGATGACGTTCTCCACGCCCTCGGTCTTGCAGAACCGCCCCTGGGCGAAGGGGAGATCCCGGCTTATGGTCAGCACCACCAGGCCGGGGCGCTTCTTGACCTCCTGCTCGAAGCGCTTGGCGGACAGGGCGCAGACCGAGGTGTCCAGGCTGGGGACGATGTTGAGGATGCGCACCTTTCCCTTGAAATCCGACAGGGAAACGTCGGAAAGGTCCCCCTTGGTCAGGCGGAAATCCGGGGCGACGGAGCCCGGGGCGGGCAGATCGCCGGAAGTATGTACTGGGTTTCCCTTGAAGGTGATGACGGCCATAGTTCCTCCTCGATTCCCGGGTAGTGGCACGAAGCTTGTGCAGCTCCACCCCCGATGTATGGGATTAAGGTAACCAGGAGGAAGGGCCGGGGCAAGAAAAACGAAGGACCGCCCTATACGGACGGCCCTTCCTGCCACCGGTCAGAATTGAACTGACGACACGTGGATTTTCAGTCCACTGCTCTACCAACTGAGCTACAGCGGCTTGTTCTGGGGAATTTATACCGTGAAAGCGGGAGGGAAGTCAAGATCGGTGGACGGCAAACCGTGGACCCTGAACGGAAGCGTCGGCTCTACGCGGATGGATCCGACGCTTTGGCGGTGTGGCTTACCGCGCCGCCGCGGCAACTGTCCACTGTCCACTGTCCACTGTCCACCGTATACTGCCCCCATGCGCTTCCTCCTCATCCAGCCGCCCTTCGTTCAGCTGAACGCCCCCTACCCCGCGGTCCACTACCTGGACCGCTTCCTCCGGAGCCGGGGTCACGGGACGACGGTGCGGGACGACTCGGCGGGCCTCTTCCGCCGGATGATGGAGCCCGAGTCCGTCCGTCGCATCCTGAACGACGCCGAGGCTTCCCTGGCCGGCCGGCCGGCGCCGGATCCCCGGTCGGCCCTCCAGACCGCCCGGTACCTATCCTACCGCGACCGCTGGGCGGACTGGGCCGGGCTCCTGGTCCGGTTCTTGTCCGGAGGCGATCCGGCCCTGGCCTTCCGCCTGTCCCGGGTGCCCGACGACCTCCCCCTGGGCAGTCGCGCCGAGTCCTTCCTGGAGGAGCGGGACGGCT
>JAAYUR010000343.1 GCA_012517645.1 Treponema sp. | reverse complement strand
TCCCCGACACCGCGTCCACGCAGGAGCGGATCTGCCCGAAGAGCTCCTCCATGTACCCGCTGTCGAAGGTCTTCAGGGTAAAGTGGGCCTTGGCGGATTCCGGCACGATGATGGCGCTGGGCCCCCCTCCGTCGGTGATCGTGAAGGCTAGGAGCACCGAGGGGGACCAGGACCGCTTCAAGGCGTTCACGTTGGAGATGAACTGGAGCAGGGCTTCCAGGGCGTTGATCCCCTCCTCCGGCCGGGTGTAATGGGCGGGCCTTCCAAGGAACCGGACGGTGAAATCCTTGAGGGGAAAGTTGTAGCGCCACGCCGCGTCCGCCCCGCCCGCGGGATGGGTCATGAACACCGCGTCCATATCCCGGAAGAGCCCGGCCCGGCTCATGATCACCTTGCCGCCCTTGGACTCCTCGCTCATCGCCTCCTCGTCGGGGGTGCCGAAGAGGAAGACCGAGCCGCCCAGCTCCTCCGCGAGAGGCTTGAGGGCGAACGCGGCGGCGCAGGACGCCGCGGCGATGATGTTGTGGCCGCAGGCGTGCCCCAGGCCGGGCAGGGCGTCGTACTCGCAGAGAAAGGCTACCTTGGGCCCCGGTTTCGGAGAGGAGTACCGGGCGGCGAAGGCCGTGGGGAGCCCGGCGACGGGGGCCTCCACCTGGAAACCGCGCTTCCGGGCCTCCTCGGCCAGGAAGGCCGAGGCCCAGCGCTCCTGGAGACCCAGCTCCGGATGGGCGTGGATGGACCGGCTGATCCGGACAGCCTCCGGCCGGATGCGGCCGATCTCCTCGAGAACCCTCTGGTGATGGACTCCGGGCCGGGGCAGCATGGGGACGCTCCTTCCGCCGGAGAGGTTCGGCGTTTCCGGCGCGGCAGGGTGGAATGTGCAAAGTATCCGCCCCCGGGGAACGGAGTGTCAAGGCGAACCCGGATTCGATTCACAGGCTCCCGCGGCCCCGCAGAGTCCTGCGGTTCAACCCTCACAAGCTTCCTGCCGGCATCAACGGACCGGCCCTCACAAGCTTCGTACCAGTACCTCCGGATCTCCCTTCACAAGCTTCGTACCACAATCCCCAGATCCGGAAACTCCGCCCCGTACCGGGACTCCAGGATGTCCCGGGCCAGGTCGAAGATCGGGGACACCGCCGCAGCCGCCACCGCGGAGTCCGAGGTGGCCGCATACCCGTCCTCGAAATCCCGCACCGGACCGTCCGCGGAGGCCGCAAGCTCCACCCTCCCCGGGACGCCCGCCCGGGCCAGGAGGTCCCGGAGGGACGCCGCGTGGGCCCCGCTCCCGGAGACCGGTGCGTCCAGGTACACCTCCGCGTACGCGACCCCAAGAACCGAAAGGCGGCGCACGGCGGCCCCGGCGCATTCCAGAAATAGATCCTGATCCTGGATCCGCCCGTGGGCTCCCCCCGCGTCCCGCACCAGGCCGTCGGTTCCGATGAACAGGGGGTGACCCCGGCGGTAGTTGGACAGGGTAAAGAGGACGTTGTACCCGTCCACGGCCAGTCGTGCCCGCGGGGGCAGGGTCCGGACCACCCGGGCCGAAATGGCCGAGGACTGGGATTCCGGCAGGATACCCCGGAACAGGACCGTCCGGGCCGCCTTGTCCAGGGCCCAGCGGTCCCCCACAAGCTTGAGGCAGGCCGCCGAGGGGTAGCCCCGGTCCAGGAGCAGGCGGTAGTCCCGGGCCGCCGACCGGAAGGGCGGGGTGAGGAACATAGAGCGAGTGTAAACCGTGGACGGTGAACGGTAAACGGAGGGAGAGGGGCGGGGTCAAAAAAAGGCCCGCCCCGGGCGGGGCGGGCGGCGATCCAACCTGAGGCTTTTTCAAAACTCAGGGAGTTTTGGAAAAGCTACCTTGAAATCCCCGATCGGCGAGCAATCGCAAAGCCGATTTCAAAAGTGACCGACTTTTAAAACTGTGTCACCTGACTAGAAAATTCCTATCCGGAACCCGAAGGCCAGCTTGAAGATGGCTCCGGCCTCCACGTCCGAGGCGGCGAACCATAGGTTCGGTTCCGCATACAGGGAGAAGGTCCGGAAGGATTTCCATTCCGCGAACTGGAACCGCGCGAATTCCCACTGCACGAGAACCGAGGACATGACCAGGGGATCGCTGCCGGAATCCATGGTGAAATAGGAGAAGTTCGCGCCCAGAGCCAAGGACATGGAGAAGAAGGACCAGTCGGGTCCCAGGAAATAGTCGAAGGGCAGGTAGAGGATGTTGGCCAGGAGCTTGGCTCCGATGACGTCGCCGGTGAACCGGCCCGGGGGAGCTACTCCGGCCTGGATCTGGAGTTTGACGTTGTTATCGAAAAAGCTGAGCCCAAGGCCTACGTTGCCGTATGTCGCTCCCAGGGCATGGGTGTCCAGGTACAACCCCTGGATGAACTGGGGGATCGCATACCCCGCCTTGTCTCCTTCGCGAAGCGCTACCTCAACCGTCTCCAATCCGTAGTCGTCCGTCGCGGTGCCGAACATCAGCAGGGATTCCGCGTGGAGGCTGCCCTCCTGGGGGGCTACCAGGGTGACGAGGGGCGGAGCCGTGTCCACGATCAGTAGAATTCTCCGGACGGCGGATCGGCCGTCGGCGAATTCCGCCCGGACCAGGATCGGCAGGGGTCCCCTGGGAAGTTCGGCTGTTTCCAGGCGGAACTTCCACTCCGAAGTCCCCTGGGCCTGCTGGAAGGACCGGCCGTTGTCCAGGCTGACCTGGACTCTCTTGACTTCGTACAGGCGGTCGGCCTTCTTTCCGACGCTCTCGGCCTCGGCGGGGGACAAGCGCATTCCGGCGGTTCCTTTAAGCCAGGGCCGCCCCGTCACGGAATCCCCGTCCCGATGGCTCTCGACGGCCAGGGCGGGGCCGTAGGGTTGAAGGTATACGGTGTGTTCGGCGCTTTTCACAAGCGACCCCGCGGGAGTCGTAAAGCCCGCGGATAGTGCGACGCGACCCGTCTCGGGAAGCCCTTCCAGGGGCTTGTGGAAATACCCGAACCGATCCACCTCGGCCTCCCCCAGAAGGGTCGCGCCGGAGTACACGCGTACGGAAGCCGGGAGGGCGGGACCGCGAACGCGGCCCGTAACGGACAGGGCTCCGACATGCTCTATCCCGGGCAGGGGATCGAGAACCTGGACCTGGTACGCAGAGGTCTCCCGGATGATTTCAAGGGCG
>JAAYUR010000172.1 GCA_012517645.1 Treponema sp. | reverse complement strand
GAGCATCCCGAAGAGGAACAGGAAGATCCCCGAAGCGACCCACGACACCAAGGGGTCGATCTTGAACAGGAAGCCCAGGAAAAAGGAGACGTACATGCCCGCCATGAGGAAGTCCCCGTGGGCGAAGTTGAGCACGTCCATGACGCCCCAGATGAGGCTCAAGCCCGCCGCGATGAGCCCGTAGAGCAGGCCGGCCCATAGGCCGTCCAGGATGACCTGAAAAAACAACGACATAGTCCGTGAACCTCGCAGGATAGGATGGTTGCGCGGAAGAATCCAAACAGGAATTGCCTTGGTTTTTCGGAAAGAACCACGGAGTTCACGGAGATCACGGAGAAAAAAAAGTACGAAGATCCGAGAATCTGGATTGCGAACTCACGAACCCTTTGTCTTCGTCCTCTCTTCAGCTCCGTGTCCTCTGTGCCCTCCGTGGTTAACTCCTGAAACCTATTAATCCAGACTCAGAATGATGATCCTACCACTTCGGGATCGGATAGATCGGTGCCGCGTCCTTGTACTCGTAGGGGTACACGGTCTTGTAGGCTCCGTCCTGGAGCTGGGAGATCACGCTCTTGGCCATGATGTTCTGTCCGCCCGGGGACTCGAACTTGACCTTGCCGCCCATGGACAGGGGGCTGTCGAAGGTGGCGGTACGCAGGACCTCGGCGACCTTCTCGGTGTCCAGGGTGCCGGCCTTCTCGATGGCCAGGGCCAGGACGTACATGGCCACGGCTTCCTGGATGGAGTTGGAGTCGAAGGGGACCCCGACCTTCTTCATGTAGTACGCCTCGACGGGGGCGACGCCCTTCATGAACCGGGCGCCGAACTCGGGGGTGTAGCCCGCGGAGCCCATGAAGCCCCAGCCGTCCTTGCCCAGCTGTTCGTTGATCTTCTGGTCCTGGTAGCCCGAGCAGAAGTTGATGGCGATCTTGGGCTTCCACATGAACTGCTTCATGGTCCGGATCATCAGGGAGTAGTCCGCGCCGAGGACCGCGCCGAAGAGGGCGTCGGGGTTGGCTGCCTTGAGCTTCTGGATCTCGGAGTTGAGGTTGGTGGCCCCGGCGGTGAACGCGACGTCCGCCACGACCTTGTAGCCCGCCTTCTGGGAATGGGCCTTGGCCTCGTCCGCGGCGTGCTTGCCGAACTCGGTGTTCTCGTAGATCACGGCCACGGTCTTGATCCCGGCCTTCTTGGACTTGTTGAGCTCGTCGAACCACTCTACGAATTCCATGGCCTCGATCCGATCCGTGGGGGCCAGGCGGAAGAAGTACTTGAGGTCCCGCTCGGTCAGGGCCGCGGAGGAGGAGGCGCCGCACATGAAGATCTTCTGGAGGCGCTCGGCCACGGCGCTGGCGGGCTTGGAGGCGGAGGAGTTGTAGGAGCCGATGACGGCGAAGACGCCCTCCTGGCCGTAGAGGCGCTCGGCCTCGGACTTGGCCACGTCGGGCTTGCCCTGGTGGTCCGCCTTGACCAGCTCGATCCGGTACCCGTCCAGGAGCCCCGCCTTCTTGGCTATCGGCAGGTCCAGGTCCGGGTACACGCCGTTGATGATGTCCACGATGGTCTCGACCGCCGCCTGGCACCTCTGGCCGGCGGTGGCGACGGGACCCGTCATCGGGAAGAGGGTCCCGATCTTGATGACCTTGTCCTGGGCGCCCGCGGATGCGATCAGGGCGAGCGCGAGGATGACTGCGGCGATTTTCCGCATCAGATGCCTCCCGGGGACTAAAAGTCCCTCTTTTTAAAGGGTTCCGGAGCGCCTCAATAAGCCGTATCAGCCCTCGGGCGGCTCCGCGCCGGACAGCCCTCTCTCCCCTTGATAGTTCAATGAGGAGAATAGGTCATACCGTCGTGGAGGTATCATCACCTGATATATTAGATTTGTCAAGGTAAAAAATGGACGAATTAGATATACTTTAAATCAAGAACTTTTCTTAAAACCAAGAGGTTTTTCAAATGAGGCTTTTTCACAACTCAGGGAGTTTCGAAAAAAGCCTCACTTGGCTCAATATCTTGATTGTTGTTCCCCGCCCCTCGTCGCCGGATCCGGCCGCCCGCTTCCGCCGCCGTTGGACAGCATCCCCTCCCTTCGGCTATGATCGGAGGCAGGGGGCAAGGCCATGACCCAGTCAAACGGTATCGTCCTACGGCTCACGGCGTTCGAGGGCGCGGACACGCCGACGGCCCGGGCGGAAGGCCCGGCCATGGAGTTCCACGTGCGCCGCGCGCTCCGCAGGGAGCACAAGCTGGACGCCGCCCTCTTCCAGATATCGGGCAACGTCGTCTTTCCCAATTTCTACGCATCCCGGGTCCTGGCTCGATCCCTGAACGCCCGGCCCGCAGTCCAGGCCCATCCGGAGCGGTCGATCAAGGCGGGCCGCCTGAACGCCATGGGCCTGGTGGACGAGATCCTCCACTTCGTCTGCGCCAAGTTCCGGGACTCCGTCGCCCCGGACGCCTTCGTCCGGGCCCTGGCCGCGGTGGAGAAAGCCGTGGGTGCCGCCGAGACGGATGCCCTCCTCCGGGCCTTCACCCGGGACTTTCCGCCCCGGGACGTGTACCAGGGGAAGACGGACGAGGCGGCGTGGCTCGCGGGATCGACGGAGGGCGTACCCAACCGAGTCCTGGCCCTCGAGGAGCTCCTGCTACTCAAGCTGGCCAACGACAACCCCGCCTTCGAGCCCTTCCGGGAGCTCTTCGACGACACGGCCCTGAGGGAAACGACGAAATACCTGTCCGCCCTGGAGAGCCTGGAGACCTTCTTCGACGGGCTGCCGGTTTTCGGCCCGGAAAAACGGCCCCTGGTAAAGCTCCTTCGCTGCCCCGTGGAAGCCTCGCCCTACTCCCTGCCCGGCCAGCTCGATTATATGCGACGCAACTGGGGCCTTCTCCTGGGTCCCCTCCTGGCCCGGATCCTGGGCGGCCTGGACATGATCAAGGAGGAGGACAAGCCCTTCTTCCCGGGCCCCGGCCCCTCCCGGGTCTACGTCTATGAGGGCATGGAGCACGAGTACGAGCGCTTCACCGAGGACAAGGACTGGATGCCCCGGGTGGTGATGATGGCCAAGAGCGTCCTGGTATGGCTCCACCAACTCTCGGTCGCCTACGGCCGGACCATCGACCGCCTGGACCTGATCCCCGACGAGGAGCTGGACCTCCTGGCATCCCGGGGCTTCAACGCCCTGTGGCTCATTGGCCTGTGGGAACGGTCCGACGCCAGCCGCCGCATAAAGCAGCTCTGCGGAAATCCCGAGGCCGCGGCCAGCGCCTACAGCCTCTTCGACTACGAGATCGCCGGGGAGCTGGGAGGCTGGTCCTCCCTCCACAATCTCCGGGAACGCTGCGCCTGGCGGGGGATCCGCCTGGCCGCGGACATGGTTCCCAACCACACGGGCATCGACTCCGAGTGGGTGCGCAACCGGCCGGACCTCTTCATCCAGTCCTCCCACCCTCCCTTCCCGGGCTACACCTGGGGCGGGGAAAACCTCTCCGGGGATCCCTCCATCGGGATATGGCTGGAAGACCATTACTACAACCGCTCCGACGCGGCGGTGGTCTTCAAGCGCACGGACTTCCGGACCGGGGATACCCGCTTCATCTACCACGGCAACGACGGGACGGGCATGCCCTGGAACGACACCGCCCAGATCGACTTCCTCAAGCCCGAGGCCCGGGAGGCGGTGGCCGAGCGCATCCTCCACGTGGCCCGGGCCTTCCCCATCATCCGCTTCGACGCGGCCATGGTCCTGGCCAAGCGGCACTTCCGCCGGCTCTGGTATCCCGAACCCGGCTCGGGGGGGGACATCGCCTCCCGGGCGGAATACGCCCTTTCACGGAAGGACTTCGACGAGCGGATGCCCGAGGAGTTCTGGCGCCAGGTCGTGGACCGCTGCGCCCGGGACGCCCCGGAGACCCTGCTCCTGGCGGAGGCCTTCTGGATGATGGAAGGCTACTTCGTCCGGACCCTGGGCATGCACCGGGTCTACAACTCGGCCTTCATGAACATGCTCAAGAAAGAAGAGAACGCCAAGTTCAAGGAGACCATCAAGAACACCCAGGAGTTCGACAAGCGCATCCTCAAGCGCTTCGTCAACTTCATGAACAACCCCGACGAGGAAACCGCGGTGGCCCAGTTCGGGAAGGGGGACAAGTACTTCGGGGTCTGCACCCTCATGGCCACCCTGCCGGGCCTGCCCATGTTCGGCCACGGCCAGATAGAGGGCTTCGAGGAAAAGTACGGGATGGAGTACCGCCGGGCCTACCGGGACGAGGTCCCCGATTCGGGCCTCGTGGCCCGGCACGAGCGGGACATCTTCCCCCTCCTGAAGCGCCGCCACCTCTTCTCGGGAGTGGACGACTTTCTGCTCTTCGACCTTTGGGACGAGGGCGGACAGGTCAACCAGAACGTCTTCGCCTACTCGAACCGGTCCGGGGGGGAGCGGGCCCTAGTGGCCTACAACAACGCCTACCCGCGCACCTCGGGCTGGATCAAGGACTCCGCCTACTACGCCGAGCTACTCCCGGACGGGACCAAACGCCATGTCCAGAGGTCCCTGGCCGAAGCCCTGGGATTGTCGGGCAAGGACGGCCGCTACCTGGTGTTCCGGGAGCAGCGGAGCGAGCTATGGTACCTGCGTCCCTCCAAGGACGTGGCGGCCCGGGGCCTTCACCTGTCCTTGAACGGGTACGAGAGCCAGGTCTTCCTGGACGTGCACGAGGTCGAGGACGACGCTACCGGCCGCTACGGCACCCTTTGCAGCCGTCTGGGCGGAGCCGGAACTCCGGATCTCTCCGCGGCCCTGCAGGATATCGACCTGGCGGAGCTCTACGCCGCCTTCGCGGCCGTCCTGTCCCCGGAATTCCTCGCCGCCCTTAGACTCTCCAAGGCTCCGGAAGCGGAACCCTCCCGGGGGTCCGGGACGGCCTCGGGAGCCGGGGAAGGCGCGCCGGAGCCCCGAAAACCCGGGACGGGTAAGTCGCCGAAACCCGGCCCCGCCCGGAACGCCGGGTCGTCCCTGCCTCCGGAAACCGCCCGGATGTTCGCGGACCTTCCGGATCGGTGCCGGGCCTTGGCCCGGACGGCCCTGGTCTTCCTGGCGGACTTCGACGGCCCCGGGGACCTTCCCTCAAGCCTAGTTTCCGAAGCGGGGCGGCAGGCACCGGGCGCCCCGGCCCTGGAGGGCGCCCCGGCCCTGGAGGGCGGCCCGGCCGAAAGAGGCCGGCCCGAAGGGGAGCCCCCCGAGCCCGCCCTGCCTTCCCGGTCGGACCGGGAGGCCCGGACCGGAAAGGCCTTGGCCGACGGCTTCCGGGACCTGGCCCGTTTCCTGGAGGAGGCGCGGTCCGGCGATCCGGAATCCTTCCCCGGGAGCCTGGCGGCGGACTTCCCGGCCGCGGCCCAGGCGGCCGCCGCCCTGGTCGTCCTGGGCGCCCTGCAGGTCCTGCTCGGACCCGGCGCCGGAGGCCGGGACGCCCGCGCCTTGGCGGACCACTGGTGCCTGCACCGCAAGCTCCGGGAAGCCCTCCAGGCGTCGGGAGTGCCCGGGGACGAAGCCTGGCGCTTGGCCAACGCGGCCAAGACCGCGGCGGCCCTTCGGCCGGACAAATCCGCGCCCGGGGAGGTTTGGAAATCCTGGATCTCCGACGAGGACGGTCGGCGGATCCTGGGGGTGAACACCTGGGACGGAGTCGAGTGGTTCCGGGCGGAGGGGTTCAAGCTCTTCGCGCCCGTCGCCGCCCTGGCCGCCCTCTTCGCCCCCGCGGGCGCGTACAAGGCTCGCAGGGCCGCCGCGGCGACGCTCTACGCCGATCTCCGGAAGGCGGAAACCGCGTCCGGGTACAGAGTGGACGGGATGCCGTGAACGGCGGCCGGAAGCGCGACCGTACGAAGGGAACCCCGGGCAGCTCGAGCGGTTCCTCGCCCCGTGGCCCGGCGTCCCCGCGGTCCATAGATCATCGAAGCTAAGGAGAACTCATGTCCTATACGCCTGTCGACATCGAGGCCCTCGCCGAGAACCCCTGGAAGCTCATCGGGAAGGATTGGATGCTGGTTACTCCCGGGACTCTTTCGTCCTGGAACACGATGACCGCCAGCTGGGGCGGCCTGGGGGTCCTCTGGAACCAGCCCGTGGCCTTCGTCTTCGTCCGTCCCTCCCGGTACACCTTCGAGTTCATGAACCGGGGCGATCGGTTCACCCTCTCCTTCCTGCCCGAGGAGCATCGAGGCATCCTGGCCAAATGCGGCAGCGTCTCGGGCCGGGACGCGGACAAGGCGGCCCTGACGGGCCTGGAGCCCTTCGAGCCCGAACCCGGGGTGGTCTCGTTCCGTCAGGCGCGGCTCGTCCTTTCCTGCCGCAAGCTCTATAACCAGGACCTCGGCCCCGGCCATATCGTGGACCCCGATGTCCTGAAAAACTATTCCAACGGAGACTGGCACCGGATGTACGTCGCCAAGGTGGAGGGGGGGTGGGCGGACCGTGGACGGTGAACGGTGGACGGGGATGCAGGGCAGCATACAAGGAACCTACGATATAGTAACGATTCTCGGGATCCGGGCGGAAACGCCGCCTCGGTTCACGGTCCGCTGTCCAGGGTTCACGGTTCCCTGACCTATGCCGGACTTCCTCGAATCCGCCGTCGCCGAGAGCCTCCCGGATCCTTCCGTCTCCTTCGTCTTTCCCAGCGAGGTGGCCGCGGACTCCTGGGCCCGCAGGGCTCTGTCCCTGGCTCCCGAACCGGCGCTCTTCACGGACCGGTTCCTGGGCTGGGACACCTTCAAGGCCCGGCTCCTATCCCGGCGTGCCCCGGGGCGGGCGGCGAACGACACGACTCGCCTGCTCTGGGCCGCCTCCGCCCTGGATGCCAACGCCCGGTCTCCCTTCCTGGAAACCCTCCTCCGGCCGGAATACAGGTCCGAGTTCTCGGGCTATGTCCCCTTCGTGGCCGCAGTGCTGCCGACCCTGCGCAGGATCGCGGACAGGGCGGGGGCGCGGCCCGAGTCCGGCAAGATACGGGATCTCCTGGCCCTGGACGCGCGATACCGTTCCTTCCTCTCCGAACGGGGTCTGTACGAACCCTCCTGGGAACCCCCTCCCTCCCCGGAACCCGGCAGCCGCTGGATCCTCTTCTGCCCGGAACTGGCCCGGGACTGGGAGGAATACCGGCCGACCCTAGCCGCATCCGACGGCGTCCGCATCCTGGGACTCCCGGAATCTTCGGATTGCCCCCCCCTCGCGGAGTTTCCCAACCTCCACGAGGAACTCCGCTGGATCTTCCTATCCGTCGCCAAGGACCTGGATTCGGGAATGCGCCCCGAGGAGATCGCGGTCACGGTCCCGGACCTGGACGAGACCGCCCCCTGGGTCGAGAAGGCCGCCGATCTGGCGGGGGTCCCGGCGGAAATCCGGAGCGGACTGCCCCTGGCCCGGCACCCGGTCGGACGGTTCCTCTCCTCCGTCAGCTCCTGCGCGGAGCGGGACTTCGACCTGGAATCGGTAAGCGCCCTGCTCCTGGACCGCTTCCTGCCCTGGAAGGAGCCGGACCGGGCCCGGTCCCTGGTCCGCTTCGGGATCCGCAGACACGCCTACGCCCCCTACGCCGTGGACGGCCGGACCCGGGATCCCTGGCTGGAGAGCTTCCGGGTCTGCGGAGTCCCGGAGCCCGGCCTGGATTCCTTCTACAGGCGGCTCAAGGCCGGAGTCCGGCAGGTAGCCCGGGCGGCGGATTTCCGGTCCCTGGCCCAGGCCTTCGTGGCCTTCCGCCGGGAGTTCCTGGACGAAACCCGCCTCTCCGAGGAAGACGCCCGCTCCTTCCAGCGGGCCATGGACGAGCTATCCGCCTTAGGCCGGACCGAGGCCGACCAGGACCTGGGCGCTCCGGAGGACACGGCCTTCCCCCTGTTCCGAACGGTGCTGGAGGACCGGAGGTATGTCCCCCAATCCTCGGCGCCCGCGGTGCCCGTCTATTCCTACCGGGTCTCCGCCCTCCTAGCCGTCCGCAGGCACTATGTCGCCGGGGCGTCCCAGGAGGGCATCCGGGTTCGATTCGTCTCCGCTCCCGGCCTCGGGGATGAGGAGAAGGCGGCCCTGGACCTTCCGGACCTGGACGCGTCCCATGCGTACGCCCGCGCCTACGCCTCCGTGGGACAGCCCGTCTTCAGTTTCCCGAAGGAGGGATTCCGGGGCTGGAACCTCCCCTACCCCTGGTTCTCCCGGGAAGGCCGGGTCGGCCCCGCCCCGGACTACGCGTCCCTGCGGGAGTCGGACCCCTGGGTCCGGGAAACGAGGGCCTACGACGGGGACGGATTTCCTCCCGCCCTGCTTTCTGCCCAGTCCCGGGCCTTCCGGTCCGCCCTCCGATCCCTGGGGGGACCGGAGGTCCGCCAGGAACGCGCGTCCGCGGCGGCCGCGGAACAGATCCTCGACCGGGTCCGCAGGGCGGACGGACGCCTCCGTCTCTCGGCCACCCAGGTCTCCGAACTGCTCTCCTGCCCCTTCGCCTGGCTGTTGGCGCGAGGCCTGGGCCTGAAACAGGAGGTGTCCGGGGTGGGCTTCTTCGACGCCCTCCTGGCGGGAGAGATGATCCACGAGGCTCTCCGGCTCCTGTACAGGCGGATCGCCGAATCCGGGCCCTACGACGACCGACGCCTGGACGAGTACCGGGCCTGGGTCCGGCCCTCCGTGGAAGGGATCCTGCCCCGATTCGAGGCGGAGCACGGCCCCTTCCTTCGGCCCATGTTCGAGGCCTACGTACCGAAACTGGCGGATCGGATCGAACGGCTCCTGGAGGAGGAGGCGGAGACCTTCCGGGGCTGGGAGGTCGAGAGCCTGGAGGGCGAACTCGAAAAGGACTATACGGACCTGGAAGCGGTCCTCGTCGGCCGCCTGGACCGCTTGGCCCGAAGGGACGGTCAGACCGCGATCATCGATTACAAGAAGCGCTCGATCCCGAAAAAGGAGGACGTGGTCCCCGATCCGGAAGGGAACCTGGCGGATCTCCAGATGGCCGCCTATGTCCTTCTCTGCGAAGCCGCCGGCCGGACCGTGTCCCGTGCCCGGTACTGGTCCGTAGAGGATGTGAAGCCCCTGGATGTCCTGGGACCGGGGGTTGCGACCCGGGAGGATTACCAACCCGCTTTGGATGCCTTCGAGAGGGGGCTTAAAGAGACGGCGGAAAAGCTCCGGGCCGGGGACTACCTCTCCTTCCCACCGGAGAACCGAAGCTGCGGGAACTGTCCCTGGACCTCGATCTGCAGGACCGGCTACGCCACGGAGGGATCATGAGCGGCAACCCGATGGCGGACAGGCTCGATCCGGATCAGCGAAGCGCCGTGGAGCTCCGGAGGAACGGGGCCGTGTCCGCCGGCGCCTGCAGCGGCAAGACCACGGTCCTGGCGGCCCGATACCTCGACCTGGTCCTGAACGACGGGGCGGACGTCCGGTCCATCCTGGTCCTGACCTTCACCCGGAAGGCCGCGGCGGAGATGTACGGCCGTATCTACGGGGAGCTCCTTTCCTCCGGAAAACCCCGGGCCCTGGAGCAGGTGGACAGCTTCTCGGATGCCCAGATATCCACCCTGGACTCCTTCTGTTCCCTGATCCTCCGCCCGGAAGCCCAGGAGTACGGGTACCCTCCCGATTTCCGGGTGGACGACGAGGAGTGCCTGCGCATCGCCCAGGCCCAGGCCCTGTCGTTCCTGCTGGAGCGCCGGGAGAACCAAGCCCTCCGGGAGGTCTTCGCCCGGCTGGGCTTCGAAAAAGCCTGGAAGGAACTCTTCGCGGACGCCGCCGCCCGGCTCTGGACGCCCTCCGAAGCGCCGGATATCCCGGCGATGCTCCGGCTCCAGGAGGAAACCCTGGCCCGGATCATCCGGGACCGGGCGGAGGCCGTCCTGGACGCGGCCCGCGACGCCGCCCTGGAGGCCGGTCTCCCGAACCTCTCCGCCAAGGCCCGGTCCGTCCTGGACGCCTTCCAGGCCCTGCCGACGGGCTTCGAGGGCCGGACCGGAAGGAACGCGGAGGCCCTGAAGCCCGTCGCGGCCTTCAACCTGCAGTTCTTCGGGCGCTCGGACTCGGAAATCCGGATCAAGGACGCGGCGTCCCGGGCCCGCGAGGCGGCGAAGGAAGTGATCAAGGCGGCGGAGATGGAGGCCCAGGCGCCCCTGGCGGCTTCCGTCCTGGGCCTCCTGGCGGAACTCGGCGACCGGGTGCTCCGGGCCAAGCGGAGGGCCCGGGTCATGGGCTTCCGGGACGTCGCCCGGGCCGCCGTGGACCTCCTGTCCCGGAAACCCGGGATCCGCGCGGGCTGGAAGAAACGGTTCCGGTACATCATGATCGACGAGTTCCAGGACGACGACGAACTCCAGAAAAACCTTCTCTACCTTCTGGCCGAGAGGCCGGACCGGATGGAGACCGGCATCCCGGAAGCCCGGGACCTGGAACCGGACAAGCTCTTCTTCGTGGGGGACGAAAAGCAGAGCATCTACCGTTTCCGGGGAGCCGATGTCTCCGTCTTCCGGGGCCTGACGGAAGACCTCGGCGCGGACGGGCCGGCCCTTCGGACCAACTACCGCTCCGAGCCGGAGCTGGTCTCCTTCTTCAACGAGGTCTTCAAGCGGATCCTGGGCGGGGCGACGGAGGCCTGGGAAGCCCGCTTCTCCCCCATCCTCTCCCGGGCGGCTACGCCGGGAGGCTCGGCCTCGGTCCGCTACCTGATCAAAGCCCGCCGGCCCTCCGGGGAACGGGAAGGCTACCGAGACGACGACGAGGCCCTGGCCCACGGGATAGCGTCCTTCGTCAAGGCCTCCGTGGAGCGCGGGGGCCTGAGGGTACCCGACCCGAAGGCGCCCGACGGCCCGTCCTGGCGGCCCGCTCGCTACGATGACTTCGCGGTCCTGCTCCGAAGCACGAGCAAGCAGTACCTTCTGGAAAAATATTTCCGGCTCCTGGGGGTTCCCTACTCCGCCGGGGACGTCTGCGGACTCTTCGCCGAGTCCCCGGCCAACGACATCTACCAGGCCTTTCGCCTTGCGGTCCATCCCGAGGACGGCCCGGCCTATGCGGCCTTCCTCCGCTCCCCCTTCGTCCGCGTGTCCGACGAGGCCTTCATCCGGATCCTGGCCCTGGAGCTCCCGCCCTTCCACCCCGAGGTCCCCGCTCTCGCGGCCCTCTCCCCGTTCGACGCGGCCCGGTTCGACCGGGGCCGGGGCATCCTGGAGCGCCTACAGGCCGCTGCCGACCGGAGCCCCCACTCCGCACTGGTACGAACCTTGTGGTACGACGAGGGGCTCCGCTTGAACCTGGTCCGCAAGCCCGACGCACACCCCTTCCTGGAGCACTTCGACTACATCTTCAGCCTGGCCGCGGACGCGGACTCCCGGGGCCTCACCCTGGCCTCCTTTGTCGCCGAAATGGAGCCCCTGACCGGTACGCCGGAGCGGATTCCGGACCTGGACGCCCCCCGGGAAGCGGGCTCCGGTCTCCGGATCCTGACGGTTCACAAGGCCAAGGGCCTGGAGTTCCCGGTGGTCATCCTGCCCTTCCTGGACAACGCGGTCTCCCCCGGAGGCAGGTCCAAGGCCTGGTACAATTCCCGGAGCCACGGGATCACCCTGAACTTGAAGGCCTGGGACGATCCCGACGCCAAGGCCGTCAACCTCTTCTACGACCTGGCCCGGGAGGAGGAGTCCCGCCAGGAGTCGGCGGAACTCAAACGGCTGTTCTACGTCGCCTGCACCCGCGCATCCGCCCACCTGGTCTTCGCCTCCCTGGAACCCAAGAACGCGGACAAGCAGGGAGCCTCCTTCCACACCCTCCTGTCCGGAGGGGACGGACTGAGGGATCCCGGGACCGGGCTCTTCCCGGACCTTCCGGCTTGTGTACAAGAAGTGCCGGTTCCGGACCTGACCGACGAGGACTACGGCAAGCTCTTCAAGGGCAGGAGGGTCGTTCCGATCGAAACCATGGCTCCCCGCTACGAATCCGCCCGGATCCTCGAACGGGCCTGGGAACCCGGAACCGTCTCCGCCACCGCCGTCCAGGCCGCCTGGGCTGAGGCCTCGGGGAGCCTTCCGGAAGAAGGGACCTGGGAGGAGCTTCCCGCCCTCGGGTTCGACTCCCTCGCGGGGGAGGTTCCGGAAACGGGGTTCGGCGAGCTCTGCCACGCGGCCGTCCAGGCCCGGCTTGACCCCTCGGGAGCCGGGGCCGAGGTTTTCGCGGCCATCCTATCCGGGATGCCCGAGGCGCATCGGGACGCCCTGGCCGGGGAGGCCCGGCGCCTTGCGGAGGGCTTCCTGGCTTCCGATCTGGGCCGGGCCGCGGCGGAAGCGGGGGCCGCCGGGACGCTTCGGACGGAGGCGGCCTTTCTCCACGCGCCGAAGGAGGATCCGGAAGCCGCCGAACGGCGGGTACCGACCGTATCGGGGCGCATGGACCTATGCTTCCGGATCGGGAACCGGGTGGAGGTCGTGGACTTCAAGAGCGACCGCCGCCGCCGGGAGGGGGAGTACGACGGCCAACTGGCTGTCTACCGCTCCGCCTGCCGCGCTCTCTTCCCCGGAACCGAAGTGAGGACCTGGCTCTTCTGGCTTCGGGCTTCCAGGGCGGAGGAACGGGGTCCCGTGCCGGGAGAGCGGTCTCTTCTCGCCGAAGCGGCGCGGAAAGCCGCCCGGAGTCGGGTCGGAGCGGACGCGGCGACCTGACCAGGGACCGCCGGGCGGCCCGCGGGCTCCGCCGGGCGGGGAACCCCGAACCCTATTTGGACAGAGCCACCTTGACGGTGATCCTCCCCGTCGATCCATCGTAGACCGCGGACCGAGCCCAGACCCTTCCGGATGTCCAGCGGGTTTCCGCGGCCGCCCGGGCGCAGGCCCAGACGGCGGGCACCCAGGACCACGGGCCGCCCCGGACCAGGAGCTCGTCCAGGGTGAAGGATACCGTGACCGTCCGGGAAGGACGGGGTTCCCGGCCGGTCGTTGTCAGGAGGAGAGAGACCTGCTCCAAGGTCCCGGAAGGGCGGGAGGCCAAGGCTCGGCGGCCGCGCTCCGACATGCCCGAGGAGGACTCGGTCTCGAAGGAAAGACCGCCGCCCCGGGCCGTGAACGCGACGGGGGACAGGAACCGCGCCGCGGCCGGGAGATCCATGTACCGGAAGCGCTCCTCCCCGGATCCTCCGGCAAGACGCACCACCAGGACATCGACTTCCCGCTCCGCCGCGCGGACGGGAACCGATACGACGAGGGCCGTCAGGAGCAAGGCGGGTACGACCCGCCGGATCATTCGGTGGTTCATGGTCAAGAAGATAGCGCGGCGGCGTCCAGGATTCCCGATCCCTCCGGGTTCCCGGTTCCCCTTGATTCTTTGACCCGCTTCCGGTATAGTCTCGTCCGCCCGCCAAGATAGCTCAGATGGCAGAGCGGCGCACTCGTAATGCGCAGGTCAGGAGTTCGATTCTCCTTCTTGGCTATATATAGCAAGAACTTATCGAAATAGGAACCTCCCGGCCCGAGGTCCGCCCCTCGATGTCACCGAACCTGTAACAACGCCGGCGTCCCTCATCGGAACAGGACGATCGGGCCTTCCCGGTCCTCGGACAATTCGATCTCCCGCTTCCAGATTCCCAGCTCCCGCCTCTCGACCCTGAGGGTCTGGGTCTTGGGAATAAACTTGCGGAAGACCTGGAAGGTGTCCGTATGGAAGTGGATCACCCGGCCCAGCTCGCCCCCCAGGTCTTCGGACACGATCCGGATGCCTTCCGCGGCCAGGAACTCCCGGATAAAGCGCTGGTTCACCTCGCCGACGCAGAGGAAATGGGAATCGGCCCCCTCGTCCAGAATGGCTCCACCCCCGAAAATCTTGGCCTGCAAACGGGGGCGCTGGGCTCCCAGCTTCATCATATCGTTGATCAGAAGCTCCATGGCATGGATGCCGTACCGGCCGGCCTCGGTGATGTTCAGGGGCAGATTGCGGGCATAGCGGCGGTTGGCCAGGAGAAAATGGTTCATCCCCGACACCCGGGCCACAGGATCGTAGAGGCAGGCGGACACGCAGGACCCCAGGAGAGTCGACAGGACCGTCCGTTCCTTCGTGGCCCTATGGTCTCCGGGTTTCAGTGTGACTCTAAGGTGCAGCGGAACCTTGTATGTCATACCACTCCTGTCGAGAACAAAAGTCCCAAACCGATTTCAAGGGTCCGTCGCCTTAATAAATCGGCTTTTCGACCGCTTCCGGTCGCTTCAAGCTCCGCCGCGATCGCGGTATGGGGGGTCTCTTTTCCAAACCGCCGGAATTTTAAAAAAACCTTCGAGCCAATTTCAAAAGTGACAGGCTTTTAAAATTGGCTCCATCTTCTTACAAAAATATAACGAATACGGGACACGAGTACAAACGAGCCCCGGCCGAGAATCGCCGCCCCGGCAGGGCTTGAATCCCGGGAAACCTCGCCTTTACAGTCCAAGGCGGAGCCGATATGATGATCGGGCAGACGAGTCCGAGCTCTGCGGCATCCCCCGGAGAATCCATGAGCGACGCTTCGAACACATCCGTGTCGCCGACACCGATCGGCATCTTCTGGACCTTCTTCCGCATCTCCGCCGTAACGATCGGCGGCGGCTACGCCATGGTTCCGGTCATCGGCCGGGAGGTGACCGCCAAGAAGTGGATGGAGGAGAAGGAATTCTACGACCTCTTCGCCCTGGCCCAGTCCTTCCCGGGTCCCATCGCCCTGAACACGGCCCTGGTGGTGGGTCGAAGGACCGCCGGTATCGCCGGATTCTGCCTCGCCCTGGCCGGTATCCTGGTTCCCCCCTTCGTCTCGGTCCTCATGGTAGCCCTGCTTCTGGACGGCTTCGGGAACCTGGCGCCGGTGCGGGGCTTCCTGGGCGGGGCGGCGGCGGTGATCCCCGGCCTCGTGGGCGCCCTGCTCTGGCGCATGACCCGGACGCGCGCCTGGACGGTCTGGAGGGTGGTCTGCACCCTGTGCGCGGCGGCCGCGGTCATCGCTTTCCGGTCCTGGGCCG
>JAAYUR010000147.1 GCA_012517645.1 Treponema sp. | reverse complement strand
GGAAAGCTCAGGTAGGCGGGGCCGCTTTCCGTCCATCCGAAGTATCCGCCGGGAAGCGCAGGGTCCACCGGGCTCCTTCCCGCCGGCAGTCCCCTCCCATCTGCTCCGCCAACAATCCGATCAGCCGCATCCCGAAGCCGCCGTTCCCGGGGCCGCCGGTCTCCTCGGGGAAACCGGGGCCGTTGTCCTCGTAGGAGCAGACCACGCGGGGGCTTTCCATCCGGGCGGAGACCCGGATGACCCTCTCCGAAAGCCCAGCGAAGGCGTACTTCATGGAATTCGTGATCCACTCGTTCAGGATGATCCCCAGGGAGGACAGGGTCCGGGCATCCAGGACGATCTCCTCGACGTCGGTCTCCATGCGGACCGGGGGAATCGACGGGAATATCTCCAGTATTTCCCGGACCAGGTGGGGCAGGTATTCCCGGAGGTCCAGCCGGCCGAAATCGCCGGAGTCGTACAGCTTGTTGTATAACACGAGCATGGATCGCACCCGCCCCGACAGGTCCCGCAACCGGGCCAGGGATTCCGGGTCGGAGACCTCGTCCATCTGCAGGACGAGGAGGCTCAGGATGGTCTGGAGATTGTTCTTGACCCGGTGGTGGGTCTCCTTGAGGAGGATCTCCTTCTCCCGGAGCAGGGACCGGATGTGCTCCTCCGAGCGCCGGGACGCGCTGACGTCGCTGTAGGCCACCGCGACTCCGTATACCTCCAGGGGTACGGGCGCCGCGTTCACGGTCAGCCAGGTGATCTCCTCACCGCCCATGGGGATGCCCATCTCCACGCCTTCCACGAGACGTCCCTCCCGTAGGGCCCGTGTGCTGGCGTACTCCTCCGGGGGCATGGGGCTGCCGTCGGCCCGGACGATCCGCCACTCGGTCCCGTCGATCCGCCTCTGGGTGTGGTCCTCCCGGGACAGGCCGAGGATTCGCTCGGACATGCGGTTGGTTTCCAGGATCTTCCCGTTGGCGTCGGTGATCGTGACGCCCACGGGAAGGATATCCACCAGGGTCCGGTACTTGGTCTCGCTCTCCCTCAGGGTACGCTCCGCCCGTTTTCGCTCGGAGATGTCCCGGGCCACTCCGAACAGGAATTTCCGCCCCTGGACCTTGGTGAAAATTCCGTTGACCTCGACGGGGACCAAGGTCCCGTCCTTCCGGCGGTGGAGGCTCTCGAAAAGCACCGTGGCCCCCTCGGGCTTGGCGTTCCAGAATTCCACGAAGCCCTTGGAGGGGTAGTTGGGGTCCAGGTCGTCGATCGTGAGGCCGAGGAGTTCCTCCCGGCTGTACCCGGTCATGGCGCAGGCCACGCGGTTCACGTCCAGGACCCGGCCCTCCTCGCTGAGCAGGTAGACGGCGTCGATGCTGTTTTCCAGAAGGCTGCGGTACAAGACGTCCCGAAGGGAGGCGCTTATCTCGGGAGCATCGGACCCGCCGCCGGCGGTTTCGGAGTCTGCGCTTTTCCGCGGACCGCATTTTTTCTTGATCGTATCCATGGAAGATCCTACCCCTTCGGAGGTTGCCGGGACTCCATGTTCGAGTGTATGCCCGTTCTGCGGGATCGTCAAACCCGGAGGCAGGCATTCCCGGACCGTCCGTCCGCGGCTTGTCCGCTCGATTTCCGGCTTCCGAGTGCTTATCTTTCGGTATAGTATCGGATCGGGGAGGCTCCTCCAGGGAGGCCCCGGAAGGAACCCTATGCCCCTATTCCATCCTGAACTCTTCCAGGGAGTCCGCAGGCGGCGCCGCTACTTCGAGGGCTGGTACTTCAAGCAGGTGTCCCCGGACGGCCGGGCCTGGTCCTTCATTCCCGGAGTCAGTCTGGACGCCGCGGGACGGCGCACGGCCTTCGTGCAGGCCATCGACGGCGGTTCCGGGGGGACCCGGTGGTACCCGTTCCCCTTCGAGTCCTTCCGCTGGGACAGCCGGTCCCTGGATATCCGGGTCGGGGACAACCGCTTTTCCCTGTCCGGGATCGAGCTGGATCTGGACGGTCCGGACGGGCGCGTCCGTGGGGAGCTAAGGTACGGTCCGGCCGTCCGGTTCCCCTCCCGGCCCTGGCTGCCGGGGGTCATGGGTCCCTATTCCTTCGTGCCCTTCCTGGAGTGCAATCACGGCCTCGTGTCCCTGGACCACCGGGTGGACGGAAGGGTCGAGGTGGACGGCCTTGAAGTCTCCATGGACGGAGGCAGGGGGTACATCGAAAAGGACTGGGGTTCCTCCATGCCCGCGGCCTGGATCTGGTCCCAGTCCAACTCCTTCCCGGAGCCGGGGATTTCCTTCATGTTCTCCCTCGCGGACATACCCTGGATGGGCGGGCGCTTCCCGGGCTTTCTCTGCGCCGCCCTCCTGCCCTCCGGGTATACCGGAACCGAGCCCGCGTCGGCGCAGGATCCTTCCGTCGCGCCGGGGCGGGTTCGGGTCTGGGCCAGCTGGAACGGATCCCGGATCGACCGCCTGGAGGTCGGGGATCGGTACATCGGAGTCCGGATTAGTCGGCGCGCCGAGACCCTGGAGCTGCGGATGGAGCGGGGCCGGGGAGGCTTGCTCCGGGCTCCCGCGGCGGGAGCCATGGACCGCAGGATCGCGGAATCCGTGGACGCGGTGCTTTCGGCTCGGTTGGAGGATCGGGGTCGTCGGATCTTCGAAGGGACCGCCCGGCCCGCGGGACTCGAGGTGGTGGGGGATCTGTCCCTGCTGCACCCTGGGCGATCGCGGGGTAGGGCCGTTCGAGGAGAGCGCGCCTAATCCGAGGAGGTCCCGTCCCCGGAATCCTCCTCTGCGGAGTCCGGATCCTCTCCCTCTGGGATCTCGCCGCGGGCGACAGCTTCCCGTCGCAGCTTTTTCTTGAGCTCCTTCTCTTCCTTCTTCTTCTTGCGCTCCAGTTCCTTCCGGCGCTTCTCTCCTGTGTAGTTTGGTTTCAATCCGGTTATCCGCTCCTCGGTATAGGTACCTACACTATAGTCCAATCCTTGACGGATTGTAAGCGCCGGAGAGCATTCTACCGCAGAACTCCCGGTGCCGGCCGCGGTTCGATGTCCCCGAAGGATTCCGAGGCCTTGCCGGTATGCCGCCTAGCCCACGGGTTGGTAGATCGCGTAGATGAAGAAGTCCCCGTCCAGCTCGATGGGGGCGGCGGTGATCGATACTCGGACGGGATTTCCGTCTTTCCGGCATCGTGTGGATATCCGATAGATGGATTCTCCCTCGGCGACTCGGCGGGTCAATTCCAAGCCCTCCTCGATCAACTCCGGGGGTACCACCAGGTCGTTGATCGGCCTGCCGAAGGCTTCTTCCTGGGAATAGCCGAAGGTCTGCGAGAAGCTCGAGTTCAGCCGTACCACCCGGTCGTTCCCGTCCAAAAGGGCAATCGGAACCGGGGCGTGGTCGAAGAGGTACTCGTAGTGCGCCTTGATCCGCCGGAGCTCGCTCTCGGCCTCCACCCGCTCGGTGATGTTCCGGACGACCGCCAGGACCTGGTTCTCGTTTTGTCGGGCGATGCGGAGTTCGTAGATCTGCCGTTTCCCGTCTACCTGGAGTTCGTAGGCATCGACATGGACTTCGCCGGTTTCCAGGCAAGTCCTGTACAATGCCAGGTGACGGGCCGTTTCTTCCGGTGAGAAGATATCCCGAAGGTGGGTTCCCACGACGCGGTCCGCCGGGACGGCCAAGCCCACACCCTGGGGCGCATGGTAGTCCCGGATGGTGCCGTCCCGGTCCACGGTGAACATCAGGTCCGGTATGGCCTGGAGCATGGCCTCTTTCTTCTGGAAGTGGCGGCGGGCTTCCCCATGGGCCATGAAAAGCTCGAAGGCCATTTCTATGGAGGAGAGGAGGACGAAGTTCCCGGAGTTCTTGACCACATATCCGTACCGGGTGATGTTCCGTACCTTGTCGACCATCTCCCGTTCGGAGTGGGAGGTCAGGAAGACGATGGGCAGGGATCGAACCTCGAGTATGCGGGATGCCGCCTCGGGGCCGCTCAACCCGGTGCCCAGGTCGATGTCCATGAGAACCAGTTCGATGGAGGGATCGGAGCGGACGGCCTCGACGCTGTCTTCCCCGGTGTG
>JAAYUR010000083.1 GCA_012517645.1 Treponema sp. | reverse complement strand
ATACCGCCTCCCAACCTTCGGCACCTAGGCGGCGACGGTCTTGGTTCATGCCGATAACCTCATCCGCCAGCCGGGAGCGCTCCTCTGGGGTGGCACCCACGAATAGGCGGACCGCCGTTTCGGGGGAACCCATGCGGCCCGTCGCGTTGATGGCGGGGGTCAGCTGCCAGGCCAGGTCCTTGGCGGTCAGGCGCTTCCCGGTGAGGTTCAACTTGGCGAGGAGCTCCGCGAGGCCCGCCCGCGGCTTGGTGTTGAGGGCGGCGATGCCCTTGCGGACCAGGATCCTGTTTTCGTTCCGGAGAGGCATGAGGTCCGCCAGGGTGCCGACGGCCACGAGCTGAAGGGCCTCGAGATCCGCGTCGCTGAAGTACGAAGTCTTCTTGAGAGCGAAGGAGACGAACAGGCTGGCGAAGACATCAATCTCTCCTGCGGTCTTGTTGGAATACTTGGCGATGCGGGATTGCTCCCGCAGGCGCAGGAGGCTCTTACCCCGGACGGCGGGGATGAGGTCCGCGATGTCCGGCGCGATATCGTATACCTGGACCTCCGCAGCCCGTCCGAAGGCCTTGGCAAGGAGTTTTCGCTGAAGCTCTCCGTCCCAGACGAAGATCTGCAGATCCTTCAAGAAGGGCACCAAGCGGGTCTTTTCGAGCTCAACCATGCCCGGGACGATGGTTTCCGAGATCCGCCCGGTTTCCACCAGGTTCGTAAGGCGAACGGCCTCGAGGGTGTAGGCGTCGTTGGCGGGGCGGACGTTCAGGAGGGCCACCTGCTGTTTATAGAGGCCGCTCTCTGCGAAGGCCAGCGCGCGGGTGAACTTGTAGGCCACGCCGCAGCCGGCAAGGTCACGGAATGGGTAGCCACAGCCCTCGACCTTGGGATTTACGACCGCGACCGCGCCGGGGAGCTCGTCCCGCCTATGGAGGTGATGATCCAGCACGATGACATCCACGCCCAGTTGCCGAGCCATTTCGATCTCGGCGTGGTTCGAGATCCCGCAGTCCACGGTGATGATCAAGGTGCCGTAGTCCGCGGCGAACTCTCTCACGGCTTTTTCGGACAACCCGTAGGGATCGTCCTCCGAGGGCAGGCGGTACCGCACATCGAGATTCCTGCTCTTCAGCGCCTCGTACACGAGAACGGTACTGGAGATCCCGTCCGCGTCTCGGTCTCCGAATATCAGGACCTTTTCCCCCTCGTCCCGGGCCAGTAGAACCCGATCAACGGCGTCTTCCATTTGGTCGAAGAGGAAGGGGTTGTGGAGATACCGGGGATCGTCCTCGAGGAAATAAAGGAGCTCTCCGGGTTCCGTGACCCCGCGCCGGGCCAGGACGGAGGCGGACAGGAGGTCCAAGTCGAACCGGGCGGCCAGATCCTTGACCGCCTGGGGGCTCACGTCTTTCTTCGTCCACTTCATAGGGCGGTCAGCTCCTCCAGGATCAACTTGCGGGGGGGCGGGGCCGACGGGCCGACCTTAAGAGCCCCCTCGATCAAGGGTCGGGCCGCGGCCAGGCTCGCCTCGTCCTTCCCGTATACCCTTGCGACCAGGTCTCCGGAAGCTACGGCATCCCCGGTCTTCCGCTCGAAAACGAAGCCGACGTCGGGATACACGGGATCGGCGGTGGTGTTCCGTCCCACTCCCAGGTAGACCCCCGCAAGGCCGATCCCATAGGCATCGAGGCCGGTTATGAACCCGGAAGCCGGAGCTCGCAGTTCGAAGGAGTGGGATGAGCGGTGGTGCCCGTAGAGTCTATCCATTCGAGCGAGGTCTCCCCCTTGGGTCCGTACGTTTCGACGGAATAGATCCATCGCCCGGCCGTCCGTAACCGCGGCCTCGCAGAGTCTTCGGGCCTCGTCCGGATCCCTAGCCTTGCCTGCGGCTACGAGCAACCATGCGGCAAGGCGGTAGGTGATCTCCATGAGGTCCTGAGGTCCCTTGCCCGACAGACAATCGATGCTTTCCTCGACTTCGAAGAAGTTCCCCACCTTGCGACCAAGAGGCTCGGACATATCCGAGATGACCCCCACAATCCGTTTTCCCATCGCCTTGCCCGTATTCACAAGGCTTTCCGCAAGACGGCGCGCATCCGGGAAGGACTTCATGAAGGCTCCCGATCCGCACTTGATGTCGAAGACCAGGGATTCAGCCCCTTCGGCGACTTTCTTCGATAGGATACTGGCCGTGATTAAGGGCACGGACTCCACGGTGGCGGTCACGTCCCTAAGAGCGTACAGCTTCTTGTCCGCCGGAACCACCCTCGCGGTCTGGCCGGTCATGGCGAAGCCGTCCGCCCGGAGGAAGTCCCGGAACTCCGCAGGAGATAGATTCGTCCTGTATCCAGGAATGGATTCCAGCTTGTCCAGGGTTCCCCCCGTATGCCCCAGGGCCCGGCCGCTCATCATGGGAACCTTGACCCCGCATGCGGCCGCGATGGGAGCAAGGATCAGGGAGACCTTGTCCCCGACTCCGCCGGTAGAGTGCTTGTCCACGAAGGGACCCGGGACACCGGACAGATCCATGACGTCCCCGGAGCGGAGCATGAGCTCCGTTAAGTCGGCGGTTTCTCGGGAGGTCATTCCCTGGAAAAAAACAGACATGAGCCAGGCCGAGACCTGGTATTCCGGGATTCCGCCGTCCACGTACCCGGAAATCATAAAGGCTATTTCCTCGCGGGAAAGCTCTCCCCCGTCCCGCTTCTTCATGATCACATCGACCGCACGCATCGCCACTCCTTCCAGGATATCCCCTAAAGATCCACAGCCAGCAAGGCCTCGTATCGGGCTCCCCCGGGCTCTAGATCCGATCTATACAGTATACACCGTGAAACTCGGCACGGCGCTTGCATCCACGAACCGATTTCCTCCCAAACCCCCGAAACGGCCCGAGGAAAGGGGCGCCTGCCCGCCCGAGCCAGGGTTACATGAGCCCGATAAGGGCGTCTGTCCGGCCCTTTAGGACAAGGGGGACAGGGATAAGGGGGACAGGGATAAGGGGGACAGAGCTTCGGTGAACCAGGGGAGTTTGGATATCGGGGAGAAGGGTAAGGGGGACAGAGCTTCGGATCTCGAGCGTTCTCCGTTAATACTTGGGTCACTTTCTCATGTATAACGTCACATTCCCGAGCTCCCATGCCTACCATGAGAGCCAAAACTCTCGGGCCTCTTTGCGGCAAGAGCTCTGTCCCCGAGAAAGCTAGATTGAAGGCGCCCGAGCCTGCCGAAGCTTGGACAGCGTTCCGCGCGCATTCAAGCTCTGTCCCCTCGACGTTTCCCAAAAAGGCGAGTGTTATATGAAAAGATTCCGGCCGCACCCACCGTGCGTCCGGGAAGCGAGGGGCTAACATCCGGGATGCCCTAGCCAGGCGGTCCTTCACTTCCTCGGGGAGATCGATAGCAACAAAGCACCTCACAGAAGCTCTCCCTGAGACAAAGTACGCAGCTCACTCTCGACGGCAGATTGGACAAGATGGAAGACCAGGGCCTTGAGGATAGGCAAATCCGGTTCTGAGACCCGGACCTTGAGGGCTTCCCGGAAGGCCAAGGATTTCGAGTTGGCGAGGTAGCGAATAATCTCTCCGCT
>JAAYUR010000329.1 GCA_012517645.1 Treponema sp. | reverse complement strand
GGGATCCTAGGGGCGAGTGAGCGCCCGGAACGGAGGTGGGCCATCGAAGGAATTCCGGAGGATCTTGCCCGATACGAACGCCAGCTCGGCCTGCCCGGGGTGGGCGTCGAGGGACAGAGGCGCCTGGCAGCCTCGAAGGTCCTGGTCGTGGGGGCCGGGGGCCTGGGCTCGCCCATCCTGTACTATTTGGCCGCCGCGGGGATCGGGACCCTTGGGATCGCGGAGCGGGACACGGTCGGCGTCTCCAACCTCAACCGGCAGATCCTGTACGGCCCCGGCGACCTGGGCAGGCCCAAGGCGGAGTCCGCCCGGGCCAAGCTGGCGGCCTTCCGCCCGGATCTCGAGCTGCGCCTCCATCCCGGTTCTTTGGATGACGGGAACGCCCGGGAGATTGTCCGCCGATACGATCTCGTGCTGGCCGCCGTGGACAGCCGGGAATCCCGCAGGGTGATCAATCGTGCCTGTTTCGGCCAGGGAGTTCCTTGGATCGACGGCGGAGTCGACGGGTTCGAGGGACTCGTATCCGTATACCGGCCTCCCTCGGGACCCTGCTACGAGTGCCTGACCCGGGGCGCCCCGGACGAGGCCGGGCACGTTCCCCGGCTCTTCGGAGCCCTGGCCGGGACGATCGGGCTTCTCCAGGTGCAGGAAGCCCTGAAGCTCCTCCTGGGCATCGGCCGGCCTCTGACCGGCCGGATCCTGTTCTACGACGCCTTGGAGCCTCGATTCGACGTCGTCGAGGTGCCCCCGGACCCCTCCTGCCCCGTCTGCGCAAATGCGCGATCTCCAGGAATAAACCACAGAGGACACGGAGATCACGGAGTATAGAGCCTTGAACCATAGATCTGACAAGATGAACAAGACAAAGAAGGATGAACAGGATAGTGGTTGATTGTGGGGGCCATTCGGCAATTCTTCTCTTTTATCTTCTTCATCCTGTTTTAATCTTGTAAATCCTTTCCTTTGTATGGTTCCATGGCCAGGTTCCCCGTGGCCTCCGTGAGCTCCGTGGTGAGTCCTGGATTCTCCTTCATTCTTCCAGCCCGAAGACCACCTCAGCCCGGTCCGCCGGAAGCTTGAACTTGCGGCAGAAGGCCAAGGCGATGGCGGAAAGGGACGCCGCCGCCCGGTTCCTAACCTCGGGCCGGTCCGACGTGGACCGGGCGATTTCCTCGAAGCGCCTGGTCAAGGCCGCCCGGACCGAGTCGATCATCTTCTTTTCGTCCAAAAAAATGGAGCGGTTCAGAACCCGGGCCTCCAGGGTCTCGGTGCGGAGCGCCGGGGTCAGGGTCAGAAGGGGAGGAGCCGCGATGTTCAGGATCCGCTCTCCGCGGTTGACGCGCACGGACCAGCGTCCGGGATCGCTCAGGTCCACGGCCCAGGAGAGCTCCGCCCAGGCGGAGAGCTCTACGACCGCGTCGGATCGGATCTTCAGCAGGTCCCCCAGGGTCGTGTCCCCGAAGAGCTGGCCCTTGGCGCTTTCCTGCACCGTCAGCCGCTCTCGCCCCTGGACCAGGACAAGGCGCCCGGTTTCCGAAAGCCCCTCGACGTAGGAGAGGAAGCGGCTTTCCACATCCCTCCGACCTCCGGGTCGAAGGGCGATCAACAGGCCTCCCATGATTCCCAAGGCCAGAATCAAGGCCCCCGCCAGGACCGCGGTATTCTTTTTCATGCCTTCAAGGATAGGCCCTTTTTCTCCGCCGCGCAATCGCGGCCGGAATTTTGACCGCCCCGTTGTCGGCGTACCTTAGGGTTCGATTGACCGGAAGGACGATCCGCTAGGATCGATCAGGATCTCGTAGTGCGCCCCCTCGATCCTGCCGTCCCCGTTGTCCGGGACCGTGAGCAGGGCGAAGGTGGGCCCCCAGCCGTTCCGGGGACGGGAGAGGCTGCCGGGATTCAGCAGCAAGAGGCCGTCCTGGTAGGACTTGTGCGGGATATGGGTGTGGCCGAAGAGGCAGGCGGAGGCTCCGGCTTCCCGGGCCGCCAGGACCATCGGCAGGGGGGAACCCGAGGCCAGGGCGGCGGGGCCGTGGGACAGATACAGCAGGTGTCCGCCCGCCTCGGTCACTCGGCTCGGGGGGAGTCGGGGGTCGGAGTCCATGTTCCCTTTGACCATGAGGCGAGGGACAGGATACAGCAGAGCCCGGGGCAGGCGTTCCAGGTCCCGGGCCCCGTCCCCCAGGTGCACGAGGAGGTCCATTCGCGGTCCCAGGGTGCGGAGCACGAGCTCCAGGTTGCCCAGGTCGCCGTGGGTGTCGCTGACCACAAGGATCTTCATTCGGGTCCCTCTCCGTATCCGTCGTCCAGGACCAGGGCGTCCCGGGCCTGGGCTTCCGCGGCCAGCCGGGTCGTTTCGGAAAGACGGGCGGACAGGCGCTTGACCAGCCGACGGGAGGCCCGGGCGTCAACGGCCAGGAAGCGCTCGAACAGCCGGACCGGCAGGGCCAGGACGGAAACCGGGCTCAATGCGACGGTGGTGGCGGTTCGGCGGTCCCCAAGGAGGTAGGCCATCTCGCCGAAAATCTCCCCGGGCCGGGCCGTGGACACTCGCTAGTCTTTCATCATCCGGGCCAGAGTCTCGGGGTCCAGCCGGAAGGGGCTGCCCAGGCCCTGGCAGAAGTGGTGGACCCGCAGGAGGTGGATAGACAAGTCGGAGTAAATGATGAGATCCCCGCTCCGGGTGTCGGTGACGTCCACGGAGTTCTTGTGGTAGACCCCGTCCTCCCAGGGGCAGGGCAGGACGCCCCGGGCGTCCCCGGTCCGGACGAGCCAGCGACCCTCCAGGGTGATGGGTTCCCCCAGGCCCCGGGTTCCGCCTTTCTTCCAGGCCTCCAGGCGATCCGCCACCGCGTCGAATTCCAGCCCTAGACGGCGGAAGGCCTCCTCGTCGGCCTGGATGATGTCCGCCAGGGACCGCTCGTCCCGTCCCAGGAAGCCCCGGGCGGTGATGACCCCGGGCTTCATCCGCTCCCGGGCGTCCTTTTCCAGCTGGGTGTTCTTCATCGGGTACCTCCTGGTACGGCCGCGGTGGGCGGTTTACGCGAACTTGTCATAGTAGATGCCGCCTTCCGGCATGGCGTTCTTGGTCATGACGGCGATGCAGGCGTTGATCATACCGGGGCTCCCGCAGAGGTAGCCCTCCTTGGGCTTGGAAGGATCGATCCTCTCCTTGAGGTACCGGTCCAGTACGTCCGTGATGAGGCCCGTCTCCCCGGTCCAGCTTTCCTCGGGCTTGGGCTCCGAGAGGGCCGGCACGAAATGGAAGCGGGGCATCTCCTTTTCCAGGGCTCGCAGCTCGTCCAGGAAGAACATGTCCCGGGTGGTCCGGG
>JAAYUR010000059.1 GCA_012517645.1 Treponema sp. | reverse complement strand
CGGGTTCGCCCGATACCTGACGGAGCCGGTGGTCCGGCTGGAGCGGACCATGACCCGGGTCATGGAGACCAGCGACCTGTCCCTGCGCGCGGAGGTCCGGTTCTCCGACGAGATCGGCCGCCTGGCGGAGAGCTTCAACGGCATGGTCTCCGCCCTGGACGAGGCCTACGCCCGGATCAAGGACTACGCCGCCGAGGCGGTCCACTCCCGCCGCCGGGAGCGCAAGGTGCGGAGCATCTTCCAGAAGTACGTGCCCGCCACGGTGATCGACCAGATCTTCGAGCGCCCGGATTCCGCCCTGACCGGGGAGGAGCGGGTGCTCACGGTCCTGTTCTCGGACATCGTCGGGTTCACGGGCATCTCTGAAAGCCTAAAGCCCGCGGAGGTGGTGGATTCCCTGAACCACTACTTCGAGCGCATGGGCGGGATCATCCTGGAGCAGTCCGGGATCGTGGACAAGTATATCGGCGACGCCATCATGGGCTTCTTCGGGGCTCCCTCGTCCACGGGCCGGGAAGCCCTGGACGGGGTGGAGGCCGCACTGCGTATGCAGGAGGCCCTGGGGGAGTTCAACCGTTGGCAGGTCGCCAAGGGCCGGCCGCCCTTCCGCAGCGGGGTGGGCCTCAACCACGGTGCCGTGACGGTCGGGAACATAGGCTTCGAGAAGAAGATGGACTACACGGCCATCGGGGACATGGTGAACACCGCCTCGCGGATCGAGGGCTTGACCCGGTACTATCGGGAGCCCCTCCTGGTTTCCTCCTCGGTCTGGAAGGAAGTGCGTTCCCGGTACCCTTGCCGCTTCGTGGACAGGGTGGCGGTCAAGGGGCGTACGGGCGCGGTGTCCGTGTTCACCGTCCGCCGGGAGGTCGGGCCTTCCGAAGAGAAGGCCTGGAAGTACTTCCACGCGGGGATCAAGCGGTACTACGACCGGGCCTTCCCGGAGGCGCTCCGGTACTTCGCGGCCGCGGCGCACCCTGGCCCCCGGGGATCGGGGCGTCGCCCGCTTCCTTTCCCGGTGCCGGGACTGCATCAAGAATCCCCCGCCCGCCGAGTGGACCGGCACGACGGTGATGTCGGGGAAGTGAGACCCGGATCGGGCACAATTTTCTCTTGTTCCGGCCGGAATTATACCGTATAATTATGCGCAACCCGCGAGGCGTCAGGCTTCACGGGCCGGATCGGGGCCTGTCCGGCTCCCGCCGGCCCCGGTTCTCACGCGGGAGACTCCCCCAAACGATCGGCCGGTTGCCAAGTTCTCCTCCTAGCGTCCCGAAGGAAGGGGAGTGAGCTTGTTGTATGGAGGTACCCGTGACGGGAATCGAGAAATCCCTCTATCGGATGATGCTGCTCTTGATCGCGGGAACGGCTGCGGTCGGACTCTTCGTCGAGGGACCCGCGGAGGCCCTTCGGGAGTTCCTGGTTCTGCAATGGAGCCCTTCCCGGCTGATCCACGATTTTACCGTAACCGGAGGACCCGGGGGGGCCCTGCTCAACGCGGCCCTGATGGCGGGGCTGGCCCTGCTCCTGATCCGGATCAACGGAGTCCGCCTTTCCGGTCCCACGATGGCCGCGGTGTTCACCGTCATGGGTTTCAGTCTTTTCGGGAAGACCGCCCTGAACGTATTCCCGGTTGTGGTCGGGGTATGGCTGGCCGCTCGGACAGCCGGCAAGGCCTTCAAGGCCTATATCATGATCGCCCTGTTCGGGTCCGCGCTGGGGCCCCTGGCTACCACCCTGGCCCTGGAGATCGGGCTTTCCGGAGCCGGGGCCGCGATCATCGGCATGTTCGGCGGGATCGCGGCGGGGTTCGTGCTGCCGAGCCTGGCCATGGCCATGCTCCGCCTCCACGAGGGATACAATCTCTACAACATCGGGCTCACCTGCGGGTTCTTCGGGCTTTTCGCGGCCGCTCTCCTGGCCGCCGCCGGGCGGGACGTGCCCATCACGGTGGTCTGGAACGGGGCCCCGGGACCGGCCATGGCCCTGCTGATCCCCGTCTTCTCCGTGGTCCTGGTCGGCTGGGGACTGGCCCTGGAGGGGAAGGGAGCGATCTCGAGCCTCCGGGAGCTCATGAAGCTGACCGGCCGCCTGCCCTCGGACTTCCTGGACATGGCGTCCCCCGGGGCGGCCCTGCTCAACATGGGAGTCCTGGGGCTGATCGGGAGCGCCTACGTGGCCCTCCTAGGGGGAAGCTTCAGCGGGCCCGTCCTGGGCGGCCTGCTCACCCTGGTCGGGTTCGGGGCCTTCGGCAAGCATCCCCGGAACTCCCTGCCCGTCATGGCGGGGGTCTTCGTGTCCACCTTGCTGTTCGGCAAGTCCCTGACCGCCCCGGGGCCCATCCTGGCCCTGCTGTTCGGAACGACCCTGGCTCCTTTGGCGGGAGAGTTCGGCCCCCTGGTGGGATTCGCGGCGGGTTTCCTGCATTTGGTCCTGGTGGAGCGCACCGGGGCCTGGCACATGGGCATGGACCTTTATAACAACGGATTCGCGGGGGGCCTCACCGCGGCACTCGTCTCCGCGGCCATGGAATGGATCCGCTCGAACAAGCAGGAGCGGACACGGTAGAATGCCGGTGCCCCGGCGCGCCGAGCCTCGCCGCGGCACCCTTGAAAGGCGGTTAGTCATGCAGACCAAAGAATACATCATGCATCTTCTTGCGGAGATTTCCAATTATATCCTGGACGCCAAGCCCATGCGCATGGTGATCTCCCTGCACCAGGAGCCCGACGGTCTCCATCTTTCCGTCATGGACTCCACGGTTCGAAAGGACTCTGAGCTGGAGAGGATCACCCGAGCCCTCAATACCACGGCCCGGCCCGAGCTCGCGGAGTACTACGGCCACATGGCCGGGAACGATCTGGTGGGTTCCGCCCGGCTCAACCTGATCGGATGGCAGGTTAAGAAGGCCGACGTGGAGCGGATAGAAGGGGGCACCAAGATCGACCTTTGGCTGGGCAGCGACCGCTTCGACTCCGCGAAGTTCTCCCTGCCCGAGGAAAAGAAATAAGGGCGTTCAGTCCGAGATCTTCCTCATCAGCATGCCCACGTTCTTGTGGGAGAAGACCTCATCCAGGACCAGGATGGCGGCGCCCATGGTCGCGCCCCGGGCCAACGTTTCGGCGTCCAGGGCCTCCTCCCGGGAGAGGGCTTCCGCGAGGTAGGGACTGCGTCCCTCCCGCGCGGCGGCTCGGGCCCGGACCGCCAAAGCCCGGCCCCCCGCCACGGCCTCGAGGCATCCCGCGTTGCCGCAGCGGCACAGGGTGGTGTCCCCGTCGATTCCGATGTGGCCGATGTCCCCCGCGGCGCCTTTGGCGCCCCGGTAGATCTCGCCGTTGATGACGATCCCGGCTCCGATGCCCGTTCCGGCCTTGACCAGGAGGAAGCTGCCCTTGCGGTAGGCCAGGTCCGAGGCCGCGCCCTTGTCCCGCTCCGCCAGGGCCATGACGTTGACGTCGTTGTCCACGAAGACCGGGCAGGTGAACTCCTGGGCCAGGAAGGAGGCCACGGGGAACCGATCCCAGCCCGGCATGACCGGGGGGTTGACCGGAACGCCGTGGGAATAATCCACCGGGCTGGGCAGCCCGAAACCGATGCCGAAGAGGGCGGAGGGGCCCAGGCCGGCCCGTTGTTCTAGTTCCCGGGCATACGACACGACCCGGTTCAGGACCTTTTCCGGGCCTTCCCGGACCAGGTCGACGGGGCCGCCCACGGAGTCGATGATCTCCGCCTCCAGGTCGCAGAGGGCTACGGACAGATGGGACTGGCCAAGGGCCACCCCCACCACGTACCCCGCGGACTCGGCCACCTTGAGCTTGCGGCGTTTCATGCCGTCCGGGATTTCCTCCCGCAACAGGCCTACGGACATGAGCCGGTCGACGTACGCGGAGACCGTGGACTTGGCCAAGCCCGTGCGGCGGACGATGTCCTTTCCGTACAGGGGGCCGTGGTCCCGGATGATCTTGAAGATCCTGCCCGCGGTGGTGGAGACGTTGACGGGGTCGTCCAAATCGAACTCGGTCATGATGAACGCCTTTCGTCGGCACGGCGATCCGGATTCTCCGGCATGATCGCCGCGAAGGCTGTCATAGTCAAGGGCCGGAAGGCGCGGGTTCGCGCTTCCGCCGGCGCAACAAGCTTCGTATCACTCGATGTATGGTGAGTATCCGCCCGTCCGGTTCACCTGTCAATGGTAAAAGTTCATACAAAGCCTAAAAAGTTCGGCAATCGAACAAAAACGTTGACAGATCGGAAAAGCGGTTGTAGGCTGAATCGGGAGCTGATTATGAAAACCGAAGCCCTGTGGTACCTCGGCGAGAGGAACCTGGAACTGCGATCTGTCGACCTTCCCGATCCCGAAGCCCACGAAGTCCTCGTGGAAATGGAAGCCTGCGGGATCTGCGGCTGGGACCTCCTGGCCTATTCCGGCCGGTTCGGCAAGTTCCACGAATACCCCTTCCGGGCGGGCCACGAGGGGGTCGGAAGAATCGCCAAGCTAGGATCCCTGGTGCAAGACCTTGCGGTGGGCGAGAGAGTGGTCTGCCACGAGCTTCCTATAGGCGCCCGGGGAGGGGGCCTTATGGCCCGGCACGCCGTGCGTTCCCGGGACAAGGTGACGCCGATCCCGGACGAGCCTTCCTTGCCGGCACAGCTGTGGCTCGCGGAGCCCGTCGCCTGCGTGGTGAACGGCCTTGTCTACGCGGGTATCCAGCCCGGGGACTCGGTGGCCCTGGTCGGGGCCGGGTACATGGGGCTTCTGATGCTCCAGCTCCTCCGTCGGACCCTGGCGGCTAGGGTCACGGTCTTCGAACCCGATCCCCGGCGGCTGGAACTGGCCCGGGGCTTCGGGCGGGGCATGGGAGGCTGGGACTACGTCCCCGACGGATCCGCGGTCCTTGCCGAACGGGCCCGGTCCTACGACGTGGTCCTGGAGACCGCGGGCATTTCGGCGACCCTGGAGCTCGCCTTCGCCCTGGCCAAGCCCTTCGCGATCATCGAGAACTTCGCCTGGCACCACCACCGCCAGGACTTCGACCTGGACGATTGGCACACCAAGGGCTGGCGGATCCTGAACATCCAGCCCCAGATGAATCCTTCCTTCGACTCTCTCTTCCCCCGCACCGTGGCCCTGATGGCCTCGGGGGCGGTGACGAACGAAGGCCTTCTGACCCATGTGGAGCCCCTGGAGAACGCCCGGGCCGCCTTTGAAGCGGGTCTGGCTAAGACCGGGGGCTACATCAAGGGCGCCATCCTGTTCGGGGCGCGCTCCGCCGGAATGGTACGGTAAGGAGGAATCATGAGCCGACCCGTGACGCTGGTATCCGGCCAGTGGGCCGACCTTCCCTTCGAGGCCTTCTGCGAGAAGGCCGGCGCGATGGGCTTTGACGGTGTGGAGATCGCCTGCTGGGGCGACCACATGGACGTCCAGGCCGCCGCGACGGATCCCCGGTACGTGGAGGACCGGAAGCGGATCCTGGAACGGAACAAGCTCGGCTGCTGGGCTCTCTCGGCACACCTGGCCGGTCAGTGCGTGGGGG
>JAAYUR010000528.1 GCA_012517645.1 Treponema sp. | reverse complement strand
GGGGTCATCCCTCCAGCCGTACCAGCTGGTGATCCAGCCCCGGATGGGCCATTTGAAGAGATCCCCGTTGATCTCCCGGAGGGTGAAGCTGGACAGTCGGGCGTCGGGAAGAAAGAGCTTCCGGCCTTCCCGAAGGATCCCGGAGTCCAGGCGGTTCACCTCGGCCACCCGGTCCGGGGAAATCGAGTACTTGGCCGCGATCGAATCCAAGGTATCCCCGGGAGCCACCTCGTGGAGGATCCCGTTCATGTTGGGAATCTTGAGAAAAGAGCCGATCCGGATAGCCCGGGTGTTCCGGATATCGTTGAAGCTGATCAGGGTATCCACGGTCACCCCGAAGGTCTCCGCGATCTGCCCCGGGATGTCGCCCTTTTTTACGACATAGACTTGGTACCAAAGGCCCTCGTCCCGGGGCGGGGTTTCCGCGACCAGCCCGTCCACCGGCTCGCCCTCCCGGTTTTCCAGGGCCAGGACCCGCATGTCCGCGGCTCCCACGGAAACCGCGGCGTTCGGAGGGCTGGCTGGGGACCCCAGGAAAAGGGCCGCGAAGACGAGCATGGAGGATACGGCGGCGAAGGCGCCCCGACCGTCCAGCGTCTCGAGAGGGTCCTTTGAAAACAACCTGATCGCCCTCATCCCCTATCCTCGCTCCGGATACGTTCCCCGCGATCGGGTCCGTCCGAGAACCATCCTAACCAAAATCTGCCGGCCGCGCAACCGAAACCCGAGTACGGGAACGACGGAACCCCGAGCATCCAAGGCACCGGACCGTCAATGGGGCAGGATGATGACGCTGACCTCGACGCCCCGGTCGAGGGCCGCGGACTGGGCGGCCTTCCGGTCGATCTTGCCCCGGGGCAGGGGATGCGGGGGGGCGTCCCCGATCAGCACGATCATCCGGGCCTCCGCGGACCAGGGAAAGGATACCGCCGCCTCGTACAGAGCCTCGTACACGGCCTCGGGTATGTCGCGTCCCCCCGCCACCCGGACCGCGTTGACGTTGGCCGTGAACGCCCCTATGTCCGTGGTGAAATCGTAGCGTTTGGTCAGGTAGTCCTCGAAGTAATCCTTGTACAGGACCAGGCCCAGCCGGAAGGATCGAAATTCCGAGATGCGGTCCCGGATCATCGCCGGGAGACTCTCCTTTACCGCATCGATGTCGTCCTTCATGCTGTCCGTCGTGTCCAGGCAGATGACGAGGTCCACGGACTTTCCCCGGGCCTTGTCCAGGATCGTGGCGAGCTTGTCGTTGATGTCCCCGAGTCCCGTGGAAAAGAGGGCGTCCCCCTTTCCCGTCTCCGCTATGGACTCGAAGGTTTGCACGGTTTCCTTCATGTAAAGGCTCAAGTCCGGCTCCGTCTGCGGGGCGGGAGGGGGCTCCGGCCTGGGGAAGGGTTTCTGGGTTACCCGGATCTCGTAGGGGTTATCCCGGAACCCTCCGGTGTAATCCGCGTAGGGCTTGGGGAAGGCCCGCAGGTTCACGAAGGTGCCGTCCGAGAGGAAGACCTCTCCCTGTCGGGACCAGGGATATCCGTACTGGACGACCCAGGGCAGGAAGATATGGAAGGCGTACCCGAACACCGGATCCGGCTCCGGGGTGGAGTCGATCAGGGACCAGATTCCCCGGCGGGGATCCAGGAACTTGCCGTCCAGGAGGCGCTTTTCGTCCCCGTTGACGGGATTCTTCTCCTTGGCCCGGTACGCGAAGTTGTCCGCCTTGCCCGCGGGGTCCTTCGTGGTCTCCGTGAGAAGGACGCTCCCCAGGCCGGGCTTGGCGCGTATAAAGAGGTGATAGCCTCCGTCGGCCCTCTGCTCGATCCGCAGATCCTCGGGCTCCAGGACGAGGGCGGACGCGCTCGTGTCCCCCGTCGTTTGGGCGCCCGAGGAGAGGGCCAGGGCGGCCAGGGCGATCCAAAGAATTCCGCGGGTCTTCACCCTTTGTGTATCGGCGCGGATCGGCATCGGGAAAAGCCCGGAAGCCCCCGGGAACGAGCCGCGACGGGGAGCAGGACCATCCGGGGTTAACAGAGTAGCTACCGAGAGCGATCGGAGCGCCGATTCCAAAGCGACCGGATCATACAACGAGCGTCGCCGCAACACCGGGCAGGACCGGGATCCCCTCCCGCCCATCCGCGTTCGACCGCGGGTATCCTGTCTCCCTTCGCCCTTGAATCCGTTCCCTACTCGAGGTCCCCCAATATCCCGAAGCGGATTTTCTGGGCCAGGATCCGCGCAGCCGCGTCCCGGACCCGTTCCGCCGGAAGCGCCCCGCTCCGTGCCGCCTCGAGCAGGGCGCGATAGGCTTCCCGCGCGACCCGGCCTCCGCTGGCCATGACCATGTCCGCCCCGGCGCTCACCGCGGCCACCGCCGCGGCTCCCGCTCCCCCCTCCCCGGATAGGGCCTTCATGGCCAGGTCGTCGGTCAGGACGATGCCCCGAAACCCGAGCCCTTCCTTGAGTCTTCCGATCACAGCCGGGGAGAGCGAAGCCGGGGCGTCCGGATCCAGGGCGGGGAACACCGCGTGGGAGACCATGACCGCGGCTACTCCGGCTCCGACGACCCTGCGGAAGGGGGGGTCGTAGAACCCGGCGATCTCCTCCAGGGAGGCGGGAACGACCGGAGCGACCTTGTGGGGATCCCCGGCCCCGTTCCCGGGGGAGTGCTTGGCCGCGGCCGCGATCCCCTCCGCCTGCTGGGCGGTCAGAAACGAGGCGGCGAGGACTCCGGCGGTCTCGGGGTCCGCGGAAAAGGCCCGGGTTCCCAAGAAACCTCCGTTCCGGGCGTCCCAGGCCTCCGCGACGGGGGCGAGATTGAGGTTGATCCCCAGGGGCTTTAGTTCCCGGCCCGCCGCGGATCCCGCCCGGGAAACGGCCTCGGGGCCCGCGTCCCCCAGGGCTCGGGCGGAGGGCAGACGCGTCACCCCCTCCCGGAACCTGAAGACTTCCCCTCCCTCGTGGTCCACCGCGATGAACAGGGGAATCCCCGCCCCCGCCGTACGGGCGATCTCCTGGGCCTGGTCGATCGCGGGCTTCAGGTCCCGGGCCTCGGGGGGAATGTTGAACCCGAACAGGATCACCGCCCCCGCGGGCAGGTCGGAAAGAAGGAGGCGGGAACTCTGGTCCAAGACACCCCGGCCGCTGATTCCGGACATGATCAGCTGGGCGCAGGCTGTTTCCAGGCTCAACCCGGCGGCCAGCCCCCGGGCGCGTTCGAGATGCACGGCCCAGGGGTCCGGAGGCGGCGCGGACGCGGCGGGGGCCGGCGGGTCGCCGGGAAGGCAGGAAGAAACCAGGGACGCCAGGATCAGGACCGCGGCGGCCGCCGGGTGTTTCGTCATCAAGCCGGCCCTCATAGCCCTTCCGCGGAATCCGATCCGATGGCTTCCCCGGCCGGGAGTTCCCGATCCCGGAACGCCTCCTCCAGGACGCCCGCTAGATCCTCGTCGTCCTCGAAGAGCCGGGGAGGGGCGCCTCCGGGCTGGACTGCGATCCGGGCCGCCAGGGCGGCGGTTCCCCGAGCGAAGGGAGAACCGGGGCGGGACAGGGCCAGGGGGGTCCGCTCGGCCACGGATCGGGGCACCCCTTCGTCCCGAAGCAGGAAACCGACATACTCCACGGGTATCCCGAGGTTGCGGGTCACGATGTCCCTGAGATGGAGCCCAAGGGCCGCGTCCTTGGGCCCCCGGCCCTCGTTCAGGATCACCCGAGGGAAGAACCGGGAAAGCTGATCCAGGGCCCCGGGCGCGGTGTTCGGGAAATCCCGGGCCAGATCCCGTGCCAGCTCCAGGAATGAGGCCCCGGAGCCTTCGACTCGACGGGACGCGAATTCGGCCACCCGCCGGCGCTCTTCCCCGGCCTTGGGGAGAGACCGGAAGAGCATGCGGTACACCGCGGTCTTGAGAAAGGAATAGG
>JAAYUR010000348.1 GCA_012517645.1 Treponema sp. | reverse complement strand
CGCCGTCCGACCGCGGATGTATCCGGTGGAGAGGATGACCAGGTTCACGCCGGTCTCCATCACCGAGGTCGCGATGGCGATCTTGAAGAGGTTGGGCCGGGCCAGGACGCCCCAGACGCCCACGAGCACCAGGACGGCCCCGGAGGCCGCCACGGGATTGATCCGGGAGACGAATTCCAGGATGCTCATTCGCGGTCTCCTTTCAGGGCGTCGAGGATTCCGGAGAGCTCGGCGCCGACCTTGAGGCCGATCAGGGAATAGATGATCGGGATGGAGCCGGCGCTGACCAGGGACCCGATCCGGCCCAGGGGCAGGGCTCGGGGGTCCAGGAAGCCCCAGGCCAGGAAGGCGCCCGCCAGTCCCATTCCCACGTAGGCGGCTCCGGACAAGGACTCCACCGCCGCCATGATCCCGTGGGACAGGTGCGATTCCGGCCGGGCCAGGAGGCCCAGGAGGAGGGCCGTGGCGATCACCACGCCGCCCTGGAATCCTCCCCCGGGGGTCAGGTGGCCGTGCAGGAAGATGTAGACCCCGAACATCACCAAAAGGCCCGTGAGGAGCCCCGTGGCGGTGACCAGGATCTCCGTGGCCGCGGGCTTGGCCTCGGATTCCGCGCCCCCGAGTCCCAGGCGCTTCCGGGTGAGGAGGGCTCCGACGCCCGCGGTGGCGGCGAAGAGGACCGCCACCTCGCCCAGGGTGTCGAAACCCCGGTAGCTCACCACGATGGCCGTTACGACGTTGGCGGCCCCGAAGTCCGCGGGCGCCTCCGTGAGATAGGCGGTCGCGAGGGCTCCGGGGGCCTCGGGAACCCCCGAACCCAGGGCCAGGGGAAGGAGGGCCCAGGCCAGGCCCGCCACGGCCAGGAACACCATAACGCGGCGCATCATCGGCGGCCTCCTTTCACGGAATTCCCGAGGGGATCCGCGTCCTCCTCGTCGGGCTGGCGGGCCCGGGCCATCGCGTAGAGGTAGACCACGGTGGTCAGCCCGGACCCGATGGCGGCCTCGGTCATGGCCACGTCGGGCGCCCCCATGAGGAGGAACACCAGGCTCGCCACGAGGCTCACTCCGCCTGAAAGGATGATGGATACCAGGAGGCTCCGGGCCAGGACGGCCCCGATCCCCGCGGCGAGCATGACGATCCCGGACACCAGGATGGCGGCGTCAACGAGCATGTCCGGCCTCCTTCCCCTCGTCCGCGGCGGCCAGGGCGTCCGGCTCCAGCCGGGCCCCGATCCGCTTCCGATGGGCGTGGGCCGCCCGGGCCAGGGCGTTGGAGCTGACCGGGTTCGTGAGGACGATGAACACGATCAGGATGACCATCCTTCCCAGCCAGTCCGGCTTCATGATACCGATGCCCAGGAGGAAAAGGATGGATCCCAGGGTGGTCGCCTTGGTGCCCGCCTGCATCCGGTTGAAGGCGTCGGGCATGCGCAAAAGACCGATGGCCGAAAGGAGGAAGAAGAGTGAGCCGGCCAGGCTCACGAAGGCTCCGACGATCTCGTTCATCCTACAGCCCCCCTTCCAGGTACCGGGCTATTGCCACGACCCCCGCGAATCCCACGAGCCCGTAGACCATGCCCACGTCCACGTAGATCCGCCTGCCGGAGAACACGGCGAAGGCCACGATCAGGGACGTGGCGATGATGGTCATCACGTCCAGGGCCACGGTCCGGTCGATCGCCCAGGGACCCCGGGCGAACCGGACGGCGGAGAGCAGGAGGCCCAGGACGGCGAGCCCGGCGGCGGCCGCGAAAACGAT
>JAAYUR010000527.1 GCA_012517645.1 Treponema sp. | reverse complement strand
CGTCCTGGGGACCGACGGTATGGGGGCGGACATGGCGGAGGAGTTCAAGTTCGCCTACTTCCGCCACCGGGAGGCCGGGGGGCCCTGGTGGCCCGGCGACTTCCTGGGGGTCCTTGACCGGGGCAACCGTCTCATGGAACGATATATGGTTGAAACGCGCTTCGGCCGCGTGGAGGCGGGGTATCCCGCGGACCTGGTCCACTGGGACTACGATCCGCCCACCCCCCTTTCGGCGGAAAACCTGGCGGGACACCTGGCCTTCGGACTATCCAGCCGGAACGTGCGCAGCGTGCTATCGGACGGGACCTTCGTCGTCCGGGATCGGGTGCCTTCCTTCGACGCCGAGGAGATCGCCGCGGACGGCCGCGTCCAGGCCGCCCGGCTCTGGAAGCGGATGGACGAGTTGTGAATAGTGTAAAAGAAGGAACCACAGAGGCACAGAGAGCACAGAGGTAGAGAGAGAGAGAGAGAGAGAGAGAGAGAGAGAGAAGAGAGAAAGAGGAAGAGAAAGAGGAAGAGACAGAGGAAGAGAAAGAGGAAGAGACAGAGGAAGAGACGGAATCGGGAGACGGGATGGAACGGATAATGTGTTACACGTTCCATCCCTTTGCGATCCTGGAGATCCTTCCAGAATCCTGATATCCTATCTTCTCTTTCCCGATTCCTTCTCTGTGTCCTCTGTGCCTCTGTGGTTTGATTTTTCGAGTTCTGTGGTTTGATCTATTGAATTAGTGTACATACGCGTACGGAGGGACGGCCGTGGGCCCTCTCCCGCCGACGCGGATCGTCCGTCCCCGCGATTCGGGCGGGAACGGACCTTAGTTCTCTTCCCCCCGCGCGGCGACTCGGGCCGTACGGGGCAGGACATGGGGGTTGTATGGATTCGAACGCCCAAAAGGTCCGCGCCAAGGCCTCGTCCTACCGGGACGAGACCGCGGACATCCTGTCCCGGATCATCCAGGTTCCGGCCCTGAGCGCCAAGGAGGCCGAGCGCATCGCCCTCTTGAAGACGATGTGCGAGAAGGCCGGCTTCGACGAGGTCCGGGTGGACGGCCTGGGGAACCTCCTGGCCCGGGTCGGCTCGGGGAAGAAGATCCTGGCTATCGACGCCCACATCGACACCGTGGACACCGGCGACCCGGCCCAGTGGAAGCACCCGCCCTTCTCGGGGCTGGTCAAGGACGGCCTCGTGCACGGCCGGGGCGCCTCGGACCAGCTGGGCGGGGCGGCTTCCATGATCACCGCCGGGCGCATCCTCAAGGAGCTCGGCTACGCCGGGGACTACACGGTCTGGTTCGCCTTCACCGTCATGGAGGAGGACTGCGACGGCCTGTGCTGGAAGTACCTGATCGAGGAGGAGAAGCTCGTCCCGGACCTCTTCGTGTCCACCGAGCCCACCTCCCTCCGGCTCTACCGGGGCCACCGGGGACGAATGGAGATCGAGTGCCGCTTCCAGGGCGTGTCCTGCCACGGCTCCGCCCCGGAGCGCGGAAAGAGCGCGGCCTACATGGCCTCCCGGGCCGCCCTGGCGATCGAGAGGCTCAACGAGAACCTCAAGCCCGACGCGGAGAACTTCCTGGGCAAGGGAACCGTCACGGTCAGCCGCATGGACGTCAAGGGTCCCTCCCTCTGCGCGGTCCCGGACCAGGGGATGATCTACCTGGACCGCCGCCTCACCTGGGGGGAGACCAAGGAGATGGCGGTGGACCAGGTCAAGAAGGCCCTCGCCGAGGCCGGGCTGACCAATTTCGAGGTCAAGGTCCCCTACTACGAGATCCCCTCCTGGAAGGGCACCAAGTACGGCCAGGATCTCTACTTCCCGACCTGGAAGCTCGACGCGGACCACGCCCTGGTCCGGGCCGGGGTGGCCGCCCACAAGGCCCTCTGGGGCTCCGAGCCCGTGGTGGACAAGTGGACCTTCTCCACGAACGGCGTGGCCGTCTGCGGCCGCCACAAGATCCCGACCATCGGCTTCGGGCCCGGGGACGAGAACCAGGCCCACGCCCCCAACGAGATAACCCGGGTGGACGACCTGGAGAAGGCGGCGGCCTTCTACGCGACCCTGCCCTACGCGCTGGAAGGGAAGCTCTAAAAAAGGAGGAGCGGCATGCGATGGTTCTACCGGTGCCCGACCTGCGGCGCCGAGTACGAGATGGAACCGGACCGCTACCTCTGCTCCTCCTGCGCTCCCAAGACGCTCCCGAACCGCCCCCTGGAGGGGATTCTGGAGTGCCTCTGGGCCGGCGCGTGGGAGGGGGATGCCCGCTCGATCCCGCTCCCTGTGGAGCCCGAGTGGTTCCCCCCGGTGCCCGTGGGGGACACCCCCCTCTGGGCGCCGGAGCGGCTGCGCGCGGACACCGGCTTTCCGGGCTTGTGGATCAAGGACGACACCTGCCAGCCCACGGGCTCCTTCAAGGACCGGGCCAGCTTCCTGGTGGCCGCCTACGCACGCAAGAAGGGCATCCGGGAGATCGCCCTGGCATCCACGGGGAACGCGGCCTCCTCCATGGCGGGCGTCGGCGCCGCGGCGGGCTTGAAGATCACGGTCTTCCTGCCCAAGGCGGCCCCCGCGGCCAAGCGGATCCAGGTCCTCCAGTACGGGGCCGAGCTCCGGCAGGTGGACGGCACCTACGACAAGGCCTTCGACGAGTCCCTGGCCTACACCAAGGCCACGGGGACCCTGTCCCGGAACACCGCCTACAATCCCCTGACCATCGAGGGCAAGAAGACGGTCTCCTTCGAGATCCTCTCGGACCTGGCCGCCCGGGGAGCCCCGGCGCCGGACCACGTCTTCGTGCCGACGGGGGACGGGGTGATCCTGGCGGGGGTCTACAAGGGCTTCGAGGACCTCGTCCGGCTTGGGCGGATCCCCAAGGTTCCCGTGGTCTGGGCCTGCCAGGCCAAGGGGTCCAGCGCCATCGCCCGGGCCCTCCAGTCCGGGGGGTTCGGAGACCCCGTGCCATCGTCCACGATCGCGGACTCCATCTCCGTGGACGTGCCCCGGAACGGAACCCTGGCCCTGGCCAAGCTCAAGAAGCACGCCGGACGGGCGGTGACGGTGACGGACGAGGAGATCCTGTCCGCCCAGCGGACCTTGGCGGGAACGACAGGCCTCTTCGCCGAGCCGTCCTCCAGCGCCGCGGCCGCGGGGTTTTTCAAGGTCAAAGGCGAGCTGGATCCGTCGTCGACGGTCGTCCTTCTCGTGACGGGAAGCGGACTCAAGGACGTGAAGAGCGCTGCCCATGGTCTGGGAATCAGTGAACGGTAAACGGTGGACAGAAACGGCGGCGGCAGGCGGAAGACGGCCGCGGTTCGGCGTGAAACGCGGCCGCGGCTCCGTCAACACTTCCTTCCACTGTCCACCGTCCGCTTAAAAGGAGTTACTCATGAAGATCGATCTTTCCATCCATGAAGCCCAGAGGAAGAAGAACATACAGCGGTGCAAGGAGAGGGGCATCCTCCTGCCCACGTACGCCCAGATGCGGGATCCCTCCAAGATCCCGGAGTCCGTCAAGACGGAGCTCAAGGGCATCGGCCTATGGGAAGTCCACTCCCGCAACCTCTTCCGGGTCAACTGGCACAACGAGCCCAAGGAAAAAGGCGGGGTCTTCGGGGACGTTAACTACTTCGAGCTACCCCGGGAACTCACGGGCACCAAGGCCCGGATCGGGGCCGTTGTGGGCAAATGGTTCCCCACGGGGGCCCACAAGGTCGGCGCGGCCTACTCCTGCCTGGTGCCCGGCCTGGTGACCGGGCAGTTCGATCCTTCCACCAAGAAGGCCGTGTGGCCTTCCACGGGGAACTACTGCCGGGGCGGAGCCTACATCTCCCGCCTCCTGTCCTGCCCCTCCGTGGCCATCCTCCCCGCGGAGATGTCCCGGGAGCGCTTCGAGTGGCTCGCGACCATGGCCGAGGAGGTCATCGCCACCCCGGGCTGCGAGAGCAACGTGAAGGAGATCTTCGACAAGTGCGTGGAGATCCAGAAGACCCGGCCGGACGCGGTGATCTTCAACCAGTTCGACCAGCTGCCCAACCACCTCTGGCACTACTCCGTCACGGGCCCCGCCCTGGAGGAGGTCTTCGGGAAGATGAACGCCGGCGGCACGGCGCACCTGGCCCTTTCGATGTACAGCTCCGGATCCGCGGGCACCCTGGGCGCGGGATCCTACCTCAAGGAAAAGCACAACGGAGCCCGGGTGGGCGTGGGCTAAGCCCTGCAGTGCCCCACCATCCTGGAGAACGGCTTCGGAGGCCACCGGATCGAGGGGATCGGGGACAAGCACATCCCCTGGATCCACAACCTTCGGGACACGGACGTGGCGGTGGGAGTGGACGACGAGATCACCATCCGCCTTTTGCGCCTGTTCAACGAACCCGCGGGCCGCAAGGCCCTGGTCGAGGCGGGGGTGCCCCAAGCGGCGGTGGACCGGCTCGACCTCCTGGGGATCTCCGGGATCGGCAACCTGGTGGCCACCATCAAGGCCGCCAAGTACTACGAGCTGGGCGGGGACGACGTCGCCCTTACGGTCTTCACGGACTCCCTCCAGCTCTACGGGTCGCGCCTTAAGGAGCTCAACGCGGAACGCGGCCCCTACGACCAGCGCCAGGCGGACCGGGACATCGACATGCTCAAGAACCTCTCGGTGGACTACGTCCTGGACCTGACCCACGCGGATCGTCGGCGGATCCACCAGCTCAAGTACTACACCTGGATCGAACAGCTCGGCAAGGACCTGGCGGAGCTGAACGCCCAGTGGGACGACTACAGGAACTACTGGGGAGAGCTCCACGCCGAGGTCGGCGCCTTGGACGCCCTGATCGAGGACTTCAACAAGGAGATACTGCGGTGATCGTCCTCAAGGACTGCCTTTGCGTGGTTCGCCCGAACCGCTCGGGTTCGGGGCACCGAACCCGGCGCGGCGCCGAGTTCGGCGACGGCAAGGCAGGAAACCCGCCCGAAGGGAACTTGTCGGGGGTGGACATCCACATCGAGGGCAACCGGATCGCTCGGGTCGGCAAGAACCTGCCGACGCCGGGAGGGTCCCGGGTGATCGACGCCTCCCGCCACGTGGTGACCCCGGGCTTCGTGAACACCCACCACCACTTCTACCAGACCCTGACCCGGAACCTCCCGGCGGTCCAGAACGCCAAGCTCTTCGACTGGCTCGTCTACCTCTACGAGGTCTGGAAGGGGATCGACGAGGAGGCGGTGTACTGGTCCAGCCGGCTGGCCCTGGCGGAGCTCGTGAAGACGGGCTGCACCTGCACCACGGACCACCACTACCTCTACCCCAGGGGCTTTTCCCGGGACCTGCCGGGCATCCAGTTCCAGGCCGCCGCGGACATCGGCGTGCGCTTCGCCCCGACCCGGGGCTCCATGAGCCGGTCCAAGAAGGACGGGGGCCTGCCCCCGGACTCGGTGGTCCAGGACGAGGACACGATCCTGGCCCAGTGCGAGGAGACGATCCGGAAGTACCACGACCCCGCCCCGGACTCCATGCGCCGGGTGGCCCTGGCCCCCTGCAGTCCCTTCTCGGTGTCGGAACAGCTCATGAAGGACTCCGCCGCCCTGGCCCGGAAGCACGGCGCCCGGCTCCACACCCACCTGGCGGAGACCGGGGACGAGGACGACTACTGCGTGAAGATCTACGGCCGCCGCCCCTTGAAGGTCATGGAGGACTGCGGCTTCCTGGGCCCCGACGTCTGGTACGCCCACGGGATCCACTTCAACGACGAGGAGCTCGACGTCTTGGCTAAAACCGGGACCGGGGTGGCCCACTGCCCCTCCTCGAACATGCGCCTGGCCAGCGGGATCGCCCGGGTCCGGGAGATGCTGGACCGGGGGGTCAACGTCGGCCTGGCGGTGGACGGCTCGGCGTCGAACGACGCCTCGGACATGCTGGGCGAGATGCGGCAAGCCCTCCTCCTGCAGCGGGTGCGCTACGGCTCCGCGGGCATCACCGCCCCGGAGGTCTACGGCATCGCCACCGAGGGCGGAGCCCGGATCCTGGGCTGGGACAGGCTGGGCCGGATCGAGGAGGGCTGGCTTGCGGATATCGCCCTTTTCGACGTGCAAAAGATGGAATACGCCGGTTCCCTCTCGGACCCGGCCGCGGCCCTCCTCTTCGCGGGGTACAACCACGGGGCGGACTATGTCTTCGTGGACGGCAAGGCCGCGGTGGTCCAGGGCCGGCTGGTCGGGGAGGACGAGGAGGAGATACGGGACAACGCCAACCGTATCGCCGCCAAGCTCTACGCGAAAGCGGGGGTGGACGGATGGTCGTAAAATACATTCGCGCGGCCTCGCTGGACGAGGCCGGCCGGGTCCTCGCGTCGGACAAGCGGGCGCGGATCCTGGCGGGGGGCACCCAGCTCCTGACCAGCGAGTTCCGGGACCGGGAGTTCGTGGCCGTCGACGTCGGCTCCCTCCTGCCCCGGGGCCTCGAGCGGACAACCGAAGGCCTTACGCGCATCGGCGCGGGGGCGCTGTTCCAAGACCTCGCGGAATCCCCCGTCCTGCCCGGGATCCTGCGGGAGGCGGCCCTGGGCATGGCCAACCGGAACGTCCGGAACGCCGCCACCGTGGGGGGCAACCTGGGGGCCGCCCGCTCCTGCTCCTCCCTGATCCCGGCCTTCCTGGTCCTGGACGCCCGGGTGCGTATCCACGGTACGCCGGAGCCCCGGCCCCTGGCGGACTGGCTGGCCGAGCCCGCGGGCATCGTGACCTGGGTCGAGATCCCCGCCGCCCCGGGGCTCCGGGCGGCCTACGACCGCTGGTCCCGGACCGCCTGCGACATCTCGGTCCTGACCTGCGCCGCGGCCTACCGTCTTCAGGACGGCAGCCTGCGAGACCTGAGGATCGCCTGCGGGGGCCTGGACGCGAGAAGCCGCCGCTTCCCCGAGCTGGAGCGCCTCTTCGAGGGCCGGCCCCTGCCCGGGCGGGACGAGGCGGCCGCCGCCGTCGCTCCCCTGCTCCGGCCGATCGACGACCTCCGGGGCAGCGCGGCCTTCAAGCGGCTGCGCGCCTCGGAGCTGATAGCCGCGGCCCTGCTCGCGGCCCGGGAGGATCCCCTATGACCGTGACGTTCAAGCTCAACGGCCGCCCCGTCTCCTGGGACTGCCCGGAGGGGGAGAGCCTCAAATCGGCCCTGCGCCGCAAGGGCGTGGTCTCCGTGCGGGACGGCTGCGACGGGGAAGGCTCCTGCGGCCTCTGCGCGGTGATCCTGGACGGCCGCACCGTGAACTCCTGCACCCTCCTGGCCGCCCAGGCCGAGGGCCGGGAGATCTATACCGTCGAGCACTTCTCCAAGGACCGGAAGCTCTCGGTGGTGCAGAGGTCCCTGATCGACGCGGCCTGCGTCCAGTGCGGCTACTGCACCCCCGCGGTGGTCCTGGCGGTGCACTCCCTCCTGGAGCGTTCGCAAGAGCCCACCAAGGAGGAGGTGAAGGACGCCCTCTCGGGCACCCTCTGCCGCTGCACCGGGTACGAGCAGTTCCACAACGCCGTGCGGATCGCCGCGAAACGCCTCAAGGACCCGGGCTATGCGGAGGCCGCGGCCCCGGAGTTCCGTCCCGACCTCCGGCACGTTGGCAAGGACCGGGAGAAGGTGGACGCCGCCGCCCTGGCCCGGGGAGAGAAGGCCTTCGTGGAGGACCGGGGGGACTCGGACGCCT
>JAAYUR010000339.1 GCA_012517645.1 Treponema sp. | reverse complement strand
TTCCCGGATGATGAGCTCCCGGGCGTTCTTGAGGTTCTCGATGTACTGGTAGCCCATCTTGGAGGTGTCCAGGATGGAGGTCAGGGAGTTGACGGCGGTGTTGAAGCCGCGGTTCCGGATGTTCTCGATGTCCACGATCTTCTTCAGGTTTTCTCGGATATTGAGCTGGTCGAAGGTGGTGGGATCGATTTCCGCACGGAGGTTGTTGATCCGGTCCATCAGGTCCTTGGCGATGATGGTGTACCGCTTGGACTTGGGATTGTCCACGTCGTCATCCGTATAGTCCTTCACCTTCTTCATCTTCTCGAAGATGATTTCGGTGTCCGTGATCTCTTCCTTGCCTTCCTCGACCAGCTGATCCTTGAGCTTGTCGATCTCCTTGTCGATCTGGTCCAGGATGTGCTTGGCGATCAGGTCCTTGATCAGGTACTCCACCGTGACCTGGTAGTGGAAGATCGGGGAGATGAGCTCGGAGTCCAGGATATTGACCGACAGCTTGACGTCCGTCACGGTCTTGGGCTTGTAGATGTTGTCCTTGAAGGAGCACTTGACCACGGAATAGGCGTTTTCGCCCCGAATGAAGGCTCCGACGTCGGTCTTCTGGCGGAGAAGGGAATTGGTAAGGTTCTCCAGCTCGTTCACGCCCCGCTGGATATGGCCCTGCAGGTGGCCGTACATGTTGACGATGGATTTCTCGACCTCGCCGGTATTGAACTTGTCCGCGCCCCCGACCTGATCAAGGAGCTCCGCGATCTCCTTGGGGGTGTACCGGGCCAGGGTCTTCATCTCTTCCTTGTCGATGAAGTTCCGGACCTTCTTCACCATCTCGTCTTCCGTGGTGACGATGTACCGGTTGAACATGTTCTGGTAGTTCTGGTTGAAGTAGTTGTACAGCTTCTCCTTCACCCCGCCCATCACGTCCAGGCGCTCCAATACTTCCTTGGGAAGCCGGGCGCGGATGTGATGAATGACCTTGTTGGTCTCTTCCTCGAGCAGCTGGTTGACTTCTTTCTGCTGATCCCGGCCTTCCTGGGCCAGGGAGTTCCTGGATCCGACGGCGCTGGGCTTTTCCGGGTGGAACACGTTCGGGCTTTTCGGAAGATCTATGGCACCCATGTCTATCTCCTTTAAACGGTGAATTCCGTACCTACACCATAGTAGCGGATGATACAAAAATGTAAAGCGGCCTCGGAAAAAAAGTGTCCATATCGTTTGAATTTATATGGTAGAATCGACCTTGTCCGCCGTTTTCGGGGAACCGAGCTATTTTTTTCGGCGGATCTTGCTTTTTCGCCGGGTATCTCGGATGCTGATAGGAGCATATCTACAAGCCCTACGATTGGACAATCTAATGAAAAGAAGCCGTCTGGTGCTGGTTTTTGCCCTTTTCGCCTCGGTCCTCGCCTTTCCGGGGGATGAGCGGACGCTTCCGGTGGACTTCATATTCCTCGTGGACCGATCCCTATCCATGAAACCGGTTCTGGAGGAGGTGAAACACTACCTGGCGGGGGACGTCATCGGCCCCCTGGTCCTGCCGGGAGACTCCGCGACCCTCCTGGCCTTCTACGGTAAGGTGGAGCGCGTCTGGCAGGGCCGCATCGGAACTGAGGCGGACAAGGCGGCCCTGATCCGCTCCCTGAACCGCCTGGTTCCGGACGGGCGATACACGGACATAGGCCGCGCCCTGGACTTTCTGGATCCCGTACTCTCGGAACTGGACGCCGCCGACCGTCTGAAGTACATCCTCCTCCTGACGGACGAACGGCAGGAGGCCCCGCCGGATTCCCGGTATCAGTCCAAGGATTACTCGATCTCCCACCGCTACCTGACCTACGTAAACCGCAGGGATTTCGGCTCCTTCCGGGCCATCACGATCGGACTGGGGCTGGACGACCGTATATCCGCCACCGCGGAAGCCCTGGCGTCCTTCCTACGGAACCCTCCGGACCGGACGGACAAGCCCCTGCCCGGGGCCCAGGGGCCCGGGTCCCAGGGTACAGGCACAGTCTCGGGTCCGGGAGCCGGGGCATCTCCGGGTACCGGTGCTGTTTCGGGCCCGGGCTCCGCGGAATCCGGATCTGTGGCGAGTTTTCCCTGGATCCTGGCAGGCTTGGGGGCCGGGGTGGCGGGGCTTTTAGCCGTGGTCCTTGTGCTTCGCTCTCGGACTCGGGCCGAGGAGAAGGAGAAGAGGAAGAAAAAGCCGGAGGAACCGGGAGCATGAAGCTCGAGGACTTGGCCTCCCTACTCAGGACAGGAGACTCCTACATCCTGACCTCCCACGAATCCCCCGACGGGGACGGACTCGGGGCGATGTACGCCCTCTGCCGCGCCCTGGCCAAGCTGGGGAAAAAGTCGGTCGCCGTGCTCTCCGAGCCCCTGGCTCCGAAGTACCGGTTCCTGGACGAAGTCGGGGTATTCCGGACCGCCGAGGCGATCCGAACGGAAGGCCTGGATCCGGCTTCCAGTCTCCTGTTGATCCTGGATACCAACGACGCTCACTACGCGGGCAGCGTCGCGGACACGTTCCTGGACATCGTCAAAGGCCACGTCCTCATCGACCACCATGAAAACCGGGGCATCGACGCGTCCGGGCACTACCTGGACTCCGAGGCATCCTCCACCTGCGAGATAACCTTCGGGCTGATACGCCTCTTAGGAATACCCCTGGACCGGGATATGGCCGTAGCCTTGTTCACGGGCATCGTGTACGACACGGGTTCCTTCGGTTATCCCAAGACCGGGGAGAACACCTTCGCCTGCGCCCTGGAGCTGGTACGGGCGGGGGTGAAACCCTACTCGGTCCATAACCACCTGTACGAGAGCTCATCGGTTCAGTCCCTGCTCCTTCGAAAACTTGTCCTATCCACCCTGGAGCTCCATGAGGACAATCGCATCGCCGTCCAGTTCATGCGGGCGGCCCACCTGGACGATTCCGGAGCCGTCTATGAGGATTCCGAGGACCTCATCAACGTCCCCCTGCGCAGCGAAACCGTCCAGGTGTCCGTTTTTTTCAAGGAAAACAAGTCGGGGATCCTCCGCTGCTCCCTTCGGTCCAAGGGAGGGGTGAACGTGGCTCACATAGCCCAGAGCTTCGGAGGAGGGGGCCACCGAACCGCGGCAGGATTCAAGTGCTCCCTTCCCCTTGAACAGGCTCGCGCATCCGTGCTAGACAAGCTGAAGGATGCGCTTTCCTAGGAAACCTCCAGCCCGATGAAACGAGCCGCGCAGATATTCTTCCTTCTCTGCTCCCTGGGCGCCGCGGGGTATATCGCATACCTCGCCCTGGGCGCACAGAGACTCCGTTCTCCGGCAAACGACACGCCGATGCTGTCCCGAAGCGTGGCCACGGAAAGCCGGACCGCGGAAGGTTCCTCGGAGAGACCCGTTGAGGAGCGGAACCGCGCGGTCAGCGAAATTCCCACCGCCCCCAACGAGATTCTCCTGGACGTCTATTCCTTCAACCTCGATTCGGACCAGGAGGATGAGCAGATCCTGGTGATCCGCCGAACCGACGACCCCTCGGGTCTCCTTCGTCTTATCGTCGCGGATTATCTGGTTTCTAGCCGTTCCTGGATGCGCGCCTGGGAAGGGTCCACGGCGGTGACCAAGGTCCGCACCCTCCAAATCCTCGTGAAGGATGTGGTCGGGGACCACATTCCCAACATCGTCGCCGTGGGCATGAACGACCGGGAGGAACAGGCCGTCTCGATATTCTGGCGGACGCCGCCCGCACGGGACAACCGCTCCCCCCTCAACTACGCCAAGATCTGCGAAGTTTCCGGCGACTCTGTGATCATAGAAGAGACCGAGAGGCCGGAAAGCTACAAGCTCGGGCAGACGAACGCGGAAACCTGGCCCGTGACGGTCTACCACCGGGATCCGGATTCCGAGAACTTCCTGGACCAGATCCGGGAAACCTGGGAGTGGAACTTCACCCGAAAAGCCTACGAACGGGTCCTGGTGGAGCGGATCCCCGGAGCCCAGATCGAACGCCAGCTGGTCACGAGGATCCTGGACGGAACCGTTGAAACCTTCCAACGGTACCTGGAGGGAATTTGGTACAAGGCGTCCTCGGATCCTCGGGCTCCGGGCTCCCAGTTCGTCATCTTCGACCCCCGGGAAAATTCGTTGTTCTTTTTTAAGGACAACGTGATGGAGCCCTACCAGTGGGAGGACTCCCATTCCACCCGGTACGGCATCTTCATCGGAAGCCGCAGTTCCGCGGTCAAGACCCTCCGCCGCCTGATCGACGTGGAGTTGACGGGGCACGAGACCGTATCCCTTCGCATCTTCCAGGATATCCGACTCAAGGCCGACGTCACCGAGCAATGGAACGGGACCTACAAGAAGATGAATCCCGAAATGGCCTCGGCGTTCCGCAAGGAGGCGCCCGCAGCTCAGCCCCGCACCCCCCCCCTGTCCGGGCGGTACCGAGGACTGGACGGAACCTCCTTTACCTTCGACGCGCCGCGTTTCACGGCATCCCGGGAGGAACGCACCGAAACCGGGGGCTTTTCGGTGTTTTCCCTGAAAGGGGTGGAGATCCTGGAACTGAAGTACCTGACGGAGACAGGAGTCGTGGGAAAGAGACGTTCCTATCGGATCGACCGATCCCAGCGCAAGGACAACGGGGAAACCGTGGAGATCCTGAATCTAACTCCCGTCCGCGTGGCGATAGACGGAATCGAGTTCGTGGAAGGGTCGCCCTTGATCCTCGAGCGTTCGCCGAATCCCTGAGTGTGCCGGGATCGGGAATACTCCGGATCCTTCCTAGGCCCGCTAGAAAACAGGATACGCCTCGTACCCGGCGTCCTTCAGCCTCAGGAGAGTGGACTGGGAATCCGGTCCCGCCGGCACGAGGACGATCCAAAGAGGCTTGCCTCCCCGTTCCCGCCGTTCAAGCGCGGCCTCGAAGCCCTTGCTCTTGAGTTCCCGGACCAAGGACACCGCGTTCGACTCTTCTGAAAACGCGCCGGCCTGAAAGGCCGCGATCGGGGCGGGCCGGACGGCCGTGGAGGGTGGGGCGGAGGCTGGAGGCCGAAGCGCACCGCCCGGAGAAGCGGGAGCGGCCGAGGGAGGGGCGTTCCCTCCGGCGCCGACGGGGGCTGAAGCCCCCGCGGCGGGGCTTCCCGGAGCCGGAGCCTCCCGTGGCCGGTTCCCTCCCCCCGCGGGCGTCAGGAGCCAGTGGGCCGCGGGAGGGACGGCGCCGCTCTCGACCATGGCGGCTTCGGGGGTGCCGGGGAAGTCCCTCCCTATGCGGGCCGCCGCCTCCGAACGGGCCGATCCCTCCGAGGCTGCCCAGAGCAAGGTCAGGGCGGCCAGAAGGGTCTCCCGATCCGCAGGCGCGGAAGCCGCCCGGTCGGCCAGGATCCGGGCTTCCGCCGCGGAACCCTCGATCAGGCGGGCCCATCCCTCCAGGACCAGGGCCCGGGCCCGGACCGAGGGCTCCGGTGAGGCGACTCCCAGGACGCGGAGGATGGACAAGGCCTTATCCGTCTCTCCCGCGGCGAGCCAGGCCCGGGCCGCGGCCAGAAGGCTGTCCGTATCCCGTTGACCCGGCGCGGCAAAGGCGGCTTCCTCATACCGGGTTGCGGCTTCCTCCCAGCGGCCCGCAAGCTCCAGAGCGGCAGCCCAGCGAAGCAGCAGGGAACGCCGGGCCGGGCCGCTCTGCACCTTCGGGACGAATTCCATGAACAGGTCCAGGACTTCCTGCACACTCGAGGCCCGATCCGCGGCCGCGGCCAGACGAGCCGGGAAATCCGCCAGGGCGATTTGGCCGGCAAGCTCCGCCCGAAGTCCTCCGGGGGTCTGGGCACCCATGTAAGGCGCCGCCCAAAGCGCAGCCGCGAAGGCGAGGATACCGGGCACGATGCCCGGAATCGACCGGCCCCCCCGGGGCTGTCCGCGTAGTCGATTGGGAGCGCGGCCGGGGCGGGCGCAGGGAATCACGGGAGGCCCGTCCCTCCCTCCGGAAACCGTTCGTCCCGGGGCGCTTCCCCGTCGGCGGGTTTTCCCTTGGCCTTGCGCCCCCGGGGCGGCTTGGGAAGGGCCGGGCGGTTCCTGCGGCGCAGGGCGAAGGGAAGGGCCGCGACCAGGCCCAGGGCGAAGGACGAGAGTATCGTGATCACGACGGGCACATCCGTGAGGGTATAGACGGCGAAGGAGATGTCGCAGCGGTTCTCGATGTTGAATCCGATGAAGGTTACGAGAAGTACCATTACGAGGGCCAGGAAAAAGAGGCGGAACGGCATTACGGAACCTCCTTGGCTCGGAACGTATTCCCTTGGATAGATTCTAGCAGAACCCGGGCGAAGCTGCCTACGTTTTCCGGGTTTCCGGGAAATACGACCATCATATCCCCCGCCGTCCTGCCTAGAAGCTCGGTCTTTCTCTTTCGGGACACCGATTCCACCAGCACTTCCACCGTGGAACCCAGCCTCTCTTCCATCCGTACCCGGGTCAGCTGTTTCTGGAGAGCGATGACCCGCGCAAGCCGGACCTTCTTGACTCTGTCCGGAACCTTGTTATCCATGCGGGCCGCGGGGGTCCCTTCCCGGGGGTTGAAATGGTACATGAAGGAATAGGAGTACCCGACCTTCCGCATCAGCTCCAGGGTCGCCTCGACGTCCTCCTCGGTCTCTCCCGGAAACCCGATGAGGATGTCCGTGGACAGGGTCACGTCGGGCATCCGGGACCGTATGCGGTCCACCAAGGCCAAATAGGCTTCCGCCGTGTACCGGCGGTTCATGGCCGCGAGGATCCTGTCCGATCCGTGCTGGACGCAGAGATGGATGTGCCGGCAGTACCGTTCGTCCGCTGCCATGGCGTCCAGAGCCTCGTCGGAGAGGTCCTTGGGATGGCTGGATAGGAATCGGATCCAGCGGATCCCCCCGCGGCCGCGCTCGGAAAGCCGTGCGGAGATGCGGCGGAGGAGTCCCGGAAAATCCAGGGGATCGCCCGGGCCATCCCTCCAACGGTAGGAGTTCACGTTCTGTCCCAGGAGGGTGATCTCCCGGATTCCGGAGTCCTCGAGGCGTTCGATCTCCGCAAGGATGTCTCCGGGGGAGCGGGACACCTCCCGGCCCCGGACGTAGGGGACGATGCAATAGCTGCAGAAATTGTCGCAGCCGTGCATGATCGGGACAAAGGACCGGAAATCCCCGGGGGTACCGTGGTCGGAGGCGAAGGAAAAGACCGGGGTTTCCGGCACGTCCGGGACGTTCTCCGGCCGGGCGCCCGCCCCGATCGCGTCCGCCAATTCTTCAAAGGCTTGCTTCTGGAAGTTGCCGATGACGTAATCGATGGCGGGTTGGGCGGACTTGAGTTCCTTCCGGAGACGTTCGGCCATGCAGCCGGTCACGGCAAGAGTGAAGGGGCGGACCCTCTTGCGGGCCGCGTAGTGGGCGATCCGGCCCCAGGCTCGATCCTCCGCGGTGATCCGTACCGAGCAGGTGTTGATCAGGACCAGGTCCGCCTCGTCCGCGGGCCCCGGAGACCAGCCCTTCGCACGGAAGAGGTTTTCCAGGGCCGCGGACTCGGCCTTGTTCATCTGGCAGCCGTAGGTCTCTATGTAGTACTTCATTCGAGTAGACTATCCCTACGGCGCCCTACAGACAGGACCCTCAGGATCTTGACTTGAGTCCCTTCAGGAACTTGAACAGGTTGAATAGTCCGAAGCCCACCAAGCCGAGCCCCCCGAGTCCGAACAGGAAGGAACTGACTCCGGGGAAGATCAGGGAAGCCAGTCCCGCGGCGCCCGCGGCCATCAGGACGGCTCCCGTGGTCCGGTCGGTCCGGTTCCGGCCGACTACGCCGAGAATCCCCATGACCACGAGGATCGCTCCCAGGGCCGCTCCCAGGTAGGGGACGCGCAGGAGCGCGTCGACGACCCAGAGTCCCAGACCCGCGCCTGTGGAAATCACACCACGGGTGCCTTGTTTTCTCAGCTCCCCGGGGTCCGCAGGGTAATAGTCGCTCATCTCATCCTCCTTCGCGGCCGGCGGGCCGATTCGTCCACCCCGAGGGCGTGGCTGATCCCGGCGCCTACCGGTTCGATATGAGAATAAGATATCGAAATCGACGGATAGGGTAAAGGCATAGGGGGGCTTTGGGGCCGGCAAACCGGACTCCTCGTCGCGGGGCAGGCCTCGCCGAGTCCCCGGTCCGACAAGGCGGCCCTTGGACTCGACGTCGTCGTCCGGCTATTGGCCGCCTCAGTGCCGGAAACAGCGTTGTCCGGTGAACATCATGGCGGCACCGTATTCGTTGCACGCCTGGATGCTCTCGAAATCCCGGATAGAACCCCCGGGCTGGAGGACCGCGGAAACGCCTTCCCGGAGGCCCACCTCGATACCGTCCCGGAACGGGAAGAAGGCGTCGGAGACCATGACCGATCCGGCCAGGCCCCCGCGCTCGGCCCGGACCTCCCGGCGGATATCCTCTTTCAGGGTTTCGTCGCCCAGCTCGTTCCAGGGTTTGCCCGTCCGTCGCCAGGCCAGGAGATCCTCCCGCTTCCGGTAGGCCTTGTCCCGGGCTATCTCGGCCACGCCGACCCGGTCCTGTTCCCCCGCGCCGATGCCCACGGTGGTGCCGTCCTTTACGTAGATCACCGAATTACTGATCACACCGGACTCCACCGCCCAGCCGAAGAGCATATCCTCGATCTCGCGCTCCGTGGGACTGCGGTCCACGGCGTAGGATCGGCCCTTGTGCTCGCACTCCGCGGGCAGTAGATCCCGGGCGGAGCGTATCCTGGAAACGAAGGAAAGCTGGACCACGCAGCCGCCGTCCTGGAGGGTCCGGAAATCCAGGTTCCGGGCCGGGGCGTAGCGGGAGAGCCGGTCGATGCCGGGAATCCGAAGGATGCGAAGATTCTTGCGCGCGGCCAGCAGATCGAAGGCCCCGGGCTCGAAGTCCGGGGCCGCCACGACTTCACAGTAGGAATCCGCGATAGCCCGGGCCGTATCGGGATCCGCAGGCCTGTTCAGCACCACGGCGCCCCCGAAGGCCGCCAGGCGGTCCGCCTCGAAGGCCCTGCGGTACGCTTCCGAAACGGAATCGGCCCGGGCGGCTCCGGACGGGTTGTTGTGCTTCATGACCGCGCAAGCGGGCCGGTCCGTCAAATACCTCAGGATGGCCAGGGCGGAATCTACGTCGGTCAGGTTGGTCTTTCCGGGATGCTTGCCGAACTGGAGAAGCTCCGCGGAGCAGATCAAGCCGCCGTCCGGACGGAGTTCCTCCACGCCCGCCAGAGCCAGGTTGGTCCCGACCGGCCGGTACAGGGCGGCCGGCTGATCGGGGTTGTCCCCGTAGCGCAGCCCCCTGCGCTCGCCTTCCACGGTCCACTCGACCTTCTCGAAGGTCAGGGAGCTCCGGACTCCGGCTTGATCGTAGAACGAGACTTCCATTCGAGAGGGAAAGGGATCCCGCAGGATCTCCCGGTACGCGTCGGAAAGCGGTTTTGTCTCCATGGGCGGAGTATAGTCCGGCCGCGCGCCTCGGACAACAGGACCCGGACGCCGGGGCGCTGAACCGATGGGGGATCCCGGATCCTGCGTCGGCTGCGAAGGCCCGAGGGTCCCTACGCGGTCTCTCCGGCGGGCCCGGCGGCACCGACCCGTATCAAGTCACGTCGTATTCCGGGGCGAAGGCGTCCGCGTGGTCGGCCAGGTAGGCGGCGATGGCGGCGTCATAGCCCGAGGTGGTCTCGAAGATCTTGCGGGCCAGCCGGGCCCGGCTGGCAAGACA
>JAAYUR010000073.1 GCA_012517645.1 Treponema sp. | reverse complement strand
CGGCGGTCAGTTTCATCTTCTCCTCCGTGCACTCCCAGTCCTGGAACTTGGCGTTGTTCGCCAGGCAGGCCTTCTCCAGGTCCTTGAGGCCCGCCTGATCCACGGCGTGCAGGAGGGGGACGCGCTTCAGCATGACGTCGTAGGGGGCCCAGCTCTTGGGGTACACGATGTCCGCATTCTTGAAGGCCTCGTCCATGGAGTTCACGTGCTTGAAGGAGCCGCCGGACGCGGCGGCCTGCTTCTTGGACAGCTCCACCACTTCGGGGATGAGGTCGTAGCCCTCGGGGTGGGCCAGGGTGATGTCCATGCCGAAGCGGCTGGCCAGGCCGATGATCCCCTGGGGCACCGAGAGGGGCTTGCCGTAGGAGGGGGAGTAGGCCCAGGTCATGGCGATCTTCTTGCCCTTGAGCTTGTCGAGGCCTCCGAAGTGGTGGGCCAGGTGGAGGAAGTCCGCCATGGACTGGGTGGGGTGGTCGATGTCGCTCTGGAGGTTCACCACCGTGGGGCGGTCCGGGAGGACCCCCGCGGCCACGCCCTCGTCCAGGGCCTTGCCGACCTCCCGCTGGTACTTGTCGCCCTCGCCCAGGTACATGTCGTCCCGGATGCCGATGGCCTCGGTCAGGAAGGAGATCATGTTGGCGGTCTCCCGCACGGTCTCCCCGTGGGCGATCTGGCTCTTCCCCTCGTCCAGGTCCTGGACGTAGAGGCCCAAAAGGTCGCAGGCGGAGGAGAAGGAGAAGCGGGTGCGGGTGGAGTTGTCCCGGAAGTTGGACACCGCGATGCCGGAGTCCCAGACCCGGGGGGAGATGCCGAGATCCCGCAGGCCCCGGAGGATGTCCGCCGTGTCGAAGGTGGCGTCGATCTCGTCCCGGGTCTTCTCCCAGGTCAGGAGGAAGTCCTTGCGGTACATGCCGATCTTGCGGTTCTTGAGGGTCTCGATGCGCGCGCGAATTTCGTTCAAGGTCATGATTCCTCCCTAATATCCGGACAGGATGGACAGGATGGAAGAAGGATGCACAGGATTGATCGAGGGGAAAATTTCGTTACCTTCCTTTCTCCCCTTCATCCTGTTCATCCTCTCCGTATCCTGTTCATCCTGTCTTTCGTGTCCAGAAACCTAGATCTTCCCCAGAGCCCGTAAGATTCGCTCGGGGGTGAAGGGCCACTCGCGCATCCATACGCCGACGGCGTCGTGGATGGCGATGGAGATGGCGGGGGCGGCCCCGTTCAGGGAGATCTCGGAAACGCTCTTCCCCCCGAAGGGCCCGACCTCGTCCGCCACGGGCACGAGCTCCACGTGGAAGTCCTCGGGGACCTCCCGGATCGTGGGGATCTTGTAATCCAGGAACCGCGGGTTCACGCAGCGACCGTCCTTGTCGTAGAGCATCTCCTCGTAGAGGGTGTGGCCCACGGCCTTGAGGATCCCCCCGTAGATCTGGCCCAGCGCCAGGGCGGGGTTGATGGGGGTGCCGCAGTCCTGGTAGGCGTGGAAGCGCCGGAGCTTCACGTCCCCGGTGCGGACGTTGACCGCCACCTCCGCGAAGTGGGCCCCGTAGGGGAAGGCCGCGTGCTCGGTCTTGAAGCCCCCGATGCCGACCAGGTCCCCGTGGTGCTCCCCCTGGGTGCTCATGTGGGCGAGCTTGGCCAGGGTGACCTCGCCCTTCTTTCCGCGGACGATGCCCCGGTGGACGATGGAGAGGTCCGACTCGGGTTCCCCGAGCACCGCGGACGCGGCGGCCAGGATCTTGGCCCGCAGGTCCTGGGCGGCCTTGACCGCGGCGTTCCCGGAGAAGTAGGTCCCGCTGGAGGCGTAGGCCCCTTTGTCGAAGGGGGTCACGTCGGTGTCCCCGGATATGACCGCCACGTCCTCCATGTCCAGGCCCAGGATCTCCGCGGCGGCCTTGGCGGTCACCGTGTCCAGGCCCGTGCCCAGGTCGGCCCCGCCCGAGAGCATCAGGACCGTCCCGTCCGCCAGGAGGCGGACCTCCGCGTTGGCCGCGTCCAGGCCCGGCAGGCCCGAGCCCTGCTGGACGATCACGGCGCCCCGGCCGATCTTCCAGTCCGGGTCGTCGGATGCCGGTTTGGGGCCGCCCCAGCGGAAGGCCTTCCGGCCGCGTTCGATCATCTCCCCCAGGCCGCACTCGCCCAGGGTGACCGCGGCGCCAGGCCGGCCCTCCCCCAGGCTCCGCAGGATCTCGATGCGGCTCCCGGAGCGGACGCGGTTGCGCTCGATCAGGTCCAGCTGGTCCATGCCGAGCTCCGCGGCCAGCTCCGCCAGGGCGGTCTGGAGGGCGAAGGAGCCCTTGGGGGCCCCGTAGCCCTGGTAGGCCCCGGCGGGGGAGAGGTTCGTGTAGTAGCTTTTAACCTCGAAGCGGGCGTTGTCGCAGAGCACCAGGGGCAGGCTCTTGGACACGGCGTTCATGGGCACCGTCAGGCAGTGCTGGCCGTAGGGGCCCGTGTCCGCGTCCACCTTCATGAGCACCGCCGTGAGCCGGCCGTCCTTCTTGGCGCCCAGCTTGACGGTGATCTCCATCAGGTGCCGGGTCCGGCTGGCGACGAACTCCTGCTCCCGGTCGTACCGGAAGAAGACGGGCCGGCCCGTGGTCCAGGCCAGGTAGCCCGCCACGTCCTCCACGACGATGTCCTGCTTGGCCCCGAAGCCCCCGCCCACCCGCTCCTTGATCACCCGGACCTTGTTCTCGGGAATCCCGATCGCCCGGGAGACGATGCGGCGCACGTGCCAGGGCACCTGGGTGGAGGCGTGGAGGACCAGGCGGCCGCCGTCGACCTTGGCGTAGACCACGTGGGGCTCCAGGGGGGTGCACTGCACCCGGTTGCCCTTGTAGGTCCGCTCGATGACCACGTCCGCCTCGGCGAAGCCCTGCTCGATGTCCCCGATGCCGTCGGCCACGCTGGCCGCCAGGTTGCGGTGCGGGTCCGCGTGCAGGGGGAACTGGTAGACGATCGGGTCGTCCCGGCCGTCCCCGGCGGTCGTCGTGCCCGCGGGGGCCTCGCCGCTGACGTAGCGGACCTCCCCGGAGTGGACCGTCGGGGCGCCGGGGGCATTGGCCTCGGCGATGGAGAGCACGGGTTTTAGGACCTCGTACTCCACCTTGAGGGTCCGGAGGGCGGCCCGGGCCTGGTCGGGGGTCTCCGCCAGGACGGCCGCGACGCGGTCCCCCACGTGGCGGACCTTGCGGGAGAACATCCTCTGGTCGTGGGGGGAGGGCTCCGGGAAGCCCTGGACCGCGGTCGTGTAGACCCGGTCCGGGCAGTTCTCGTGGGTGAGGACCGCCACGACCCCGGGCATTTTCAGGGCCGCGGACGCGTCGATCCGCTGGATCCAGGCGTGGGCGTGGGGGCTCGTGAGCAGGGCCAGG
>JAAYUR010000238.1 GCA_012517645.1 Treponema sp. | reverse complement strand
GGTTCGGCGATCGAGACCACGCCGACCGAAAAAGCCGCCCTGGCGGCCCTTCGGGACGCGGCCTGCGGGGGGGGGCTGGACGAGACCGCCCTGGCGGAGCGGATCTACGCGATCGCCCAGGAAAACGGCCTGGAGCCCAAGGCCTTCTTCAAGACCGCCTACCGGGCCCTCCTGGGCAAGGAGCGGGGCCCCCGGCTTGCGGGCTTCCTCCTGGGGATCGGCCCGGAGCGGGTGAAGGCCATCCTCGCGCCTTATTGATCGGCGCTAGGATGGCCCGTCAGAATCGACGAAGCCGATAGGCTTCGTCGCCGCCATGCCGACTCCTGTCGGCATGGCGCGCCGTACTGAGCTATCCGGGATTTGTCCGGCGCCGCCCTTCCTCTGTATATTTATAGTTCGGGTTTCGGCCCGGACGGAGGAGCCGATGAGCTACGCCGACAGCATTCTCGATCTCGTAGGAAACACCCCCCTCGTGCGGATCAAGGCGGATGGAGCCGCGGAGGGAGCCGTCCTCCTGGCAAAACTCGAGTTCTTCAACCCCTTTTTCAGCGTGAAGGACCGGATCGGACTCGCGATGATCGAAGCCGCCGAGAAGAGCGGCGCCCTCAAGAAGGGCTCGGTCATCGTGGAACCCACCTCGGGCAACACCGGCATCGCCCTGGCCGCGGTCGCGGCGGCCAAGGGTTACCGCATCATCCTGACAATGCCGGAGACGATGAGCGTCGAACGCCGAAAGCTCTTGGCCGCCTATGGAGCCGAGCTCGTCCTGACCGAGGGCTCCAAGGGGATGAAGGGAGCCATCGCCAAGGCCCGGGAACTTGTGGAATCCACCCCGGGGGCTTTCATGCCCATGCAGTTCGAGAACCCCGCGAACCCCGAGATCCACCGGATGACCACCGCCGAGGAGATCTGGAGGGACACGGACGGCGCCGCGGACATCCTGGTGGCCGGGGTCGGGACCGGGGGGACCGTCTCCGGAATCTCCTCGGTCATCAAGCAGCGCAAGCCTTCCTTCAAGGCCGTGGCGGTGGAACCCGCGGACTCTCCGGTTCTTTCGGGTGGTGCCCCGGGGCCCCACAAGCTCCAGGGGATCGGCGCGGGCTTCGTTCCCGCGAACTACGATCCGTCGGTCGTGGACGAGGTGATCCGGGTGCGGGCTGAGGACGCGGGGACGGAAGCCCGGCGCCTGGCCCGGGAAGAAGGCATCCTCATCGGCATCTCCTCGGGCGCCTCCCTCTGGGCAGCCCTCCAAGTAGCCCGCAGACCGGAAAGCGCGGGTAAGACGATCGTGGTGATCTTTCCGTCCTCGGGGGAGCGCTACCTGTCGACGTGGCTATTCGGTGAACCGTGAACGGTGAACGGAAGGGCGAGCATTCTCTCCACTGTCCACCGTCCACTTCCACCCTTTACACTCTCCTCCCCCCCCGCTATACTCCTTGCCGACGGTGCGGACAAAACCGTATCCGCCGGGACGCCTTGCGCCCCGAATCCCGATCCGCCGGAGGTTTCTGTGGAAAAGGCCCTTGTACTCGCCGCCGAGGCCGTGCTCCGGGGAGATCGCGGATAAGCACCGCTCGCCGACCGCGCCCATAAGGCGCCGGTTCCCATAACCAGCCGCGCAAGCTCCCGCCTCTCCTTCACGACTCGGTATAGAACCATGGATACAGTCTCGATCCGGCCCGAGCCGAGGTCGAGTGGCACCGCGCGTCCCGTTTCTCCGGGTCGCCCAGAATGGACGTCCCGCGCCGAAGGCCGGGAACCGTCCGCACTCGAGAGGGAACCTACCTAATCATGCATCTAGAACGCGAAGAGATACTGATCGCTTACGGCTGGAACGATGGCTTTGCCGAGGCCGCCCGTACCCTGGAATCCGAAGGGCTGGAACCCGCCCGGGTTCTGGAGACCCGGCGCGGGGCCTGGACGGTGCTGGCCGCCGGGGCCTCCGGCCCGGAGGAGCTGGAGGCGGCCGCCTCCGGACGCCTCCTCCACGAGGCCGCGGCCCAGGCGGACCTGCCCGCCACGGGGGACTGGGTCCTGGTCCGCCCGACGGATCCCGGCCGTGCGCTCATCCAGGCCGTCCTGCCCCGCGGGTCAAAGTTCTCCCGGAAACGCCCCGGGGATACCGAGCGGGACCGGATCGACGAGCAGGTGATCGCCGCCAATGTGGATTACGCGTTCATCGTCGGAGCCGCGGGGAAGGACTGGAACCCCCGCCGGGCCGAGCGCTACCTGACCTTGGCCTGGGAGTCCGGAGCCCAGCCCGTCCTGGTGATCACCAAGGCGGACCTGGCGGAGGATCTGGAAGACCTGCTCGCCCAGGCCGTGGCAGCCGCCCCCGTGGCGCCGGTGCTCGCGCTGAGCGCCCGGGAAGGCTGGGGCCTCGAGGGCCTCGAACCCTACCTGGTACCGGGAAAGACCGCGGTCCTCCTGGGTTCCTCCGGTGCGGGCAAGAGCACCCTGCTCAACGCCCTGGCCGGCTCGGAGCTTCAGAGGGTCCAGGACGTACGCGCCGACGACCACCGGGGCCGCCACACCACCACGACCCGGACCCTCTTCCGCCTGCCCTCGGGCGCCCTGGTCATCGACACCCCGGGGCTCCGGGAAATCCAGCTCTGGGCGGACGGCCAGGCCGTGGACTCCTCCTTCTCGGACATCGAAGCCTTCGCGGAAGCCTGCCGTTTCCGGGACTGCTCCCACGACGGGGAGCCCGGCTGCGCGGTCCGGGCCGCGGTGGAGTCCGGGGACCTGGCCGCCGAGCGCCTGGAAAGCTGGCGGAAGCTCCGCCGGGAGGTCGAGTACCTGGAACGCCGGGGCGACCCCGTCGCCGAGGCGGCCGCCCGGGCGGTCTGGAAGTCCCGGGCCAAGGCGGTCCGGGCCCTGGAGAAGGCCCGGCGGTGAGGGGTTGACCGCGGGCGGGGGGCGGGAGCCTCGGCCGATCCTCCCCGGATCGACACGTCCGCCCCTCGCGTCGTTCCCCTTCCTACCCCCGGTACAGCCTCTCGAACTCGTCCACCTGCCGATTGAACACCTCGATGCCCCCAAGCCAGAACTCCCGGCCCTCGATGTCGAAGCCGGCGCGGCGGGTCAGGTCCACGGCGCTCATCCGGCCGGTCTGCAACAGGATCTCCCGGTAGGTTTCCGCGAAGGAAGGTCCCTGTCGACGGTAGGTTTCGTACAGGCCCAGGCCGAACAGGAGGCCGAAGGCGTAGGGGAAGTTGTAGAACGAGAGGTCCGGCGAATAGTAGTGGCTCTTGACCGCCCACATGTAGGGATGCCGACGCTCCTTGTCCAGGCCATCCCCGTACGTCGCCTCCTGGGCCTCCCGCATAAGGTTGCACAGTTCCTCGGCCCCGAGCTCCGAGGCGGGGCGGCGGGCGAAGACGCTTTTCTCGAAGTAGAACCGGGAGAGGATGTCCACCAGGATCTGGCAGCCGTTCTGGAGGTTGTTTTCCAGGAGCCCCGCCTTCTGGTCCGGCGGAACGTCCTTGACCGCCTCCTCGAAGACCACGGTCTCCGCGAAGATGCTGGCCGTCTCCGCGAGGGTCATGGGGTACTGGGCCAGGGGGTAAGGCACGTCCTTGATCACCTCGTGGTGGTAGGCGTGGCCCAGCTCATGGGCGATGGTGGAGACCTCCCCGAAGCTCCCGTCGAAGTTGCACAGCACCCGGGAGACCTTCCGGTCGGGGAAGGAGATGCAGTAGGCGCCCCCGACCTTGCCCTCCCGGGGTTCCGCGTCGATCCAGCCCTCCCGGAAGGCCCGAGCCGCGAAATCGCCCATGTCCTTGGAGAAGGCTCCGAACTTCTCCACGATGAAGTCCCGGGCCCGCTCGAAGGTCCAGGGATCCGTGGCCGCCCCCACGGGGGCGAAGATGTCGTAGAAGGCGCAGGCGGGCACTCCCAGATACTTGGCCTTGATCTTCAGGTAACGCCTCCAGAGGGGCAGGCTCTCCTCCATGGCGGAGATCAGGGCATCCAGGGTCGCTCGGGTAATGCGGCACTGTTCGACGGATTTTTCAAGGGGGTCGGACCAGCCTCGGCGTTTGTTCAGGGTGACGGCAAAGCCCTTGACCCCGTTCAGGGCCGCGGCCAGGGGGAGCTTCATCTGCTCCCAGGCCTTGAGTTCCAGGTTCCAGGCCTTTTCCCGAACCGCCCGATCGGGATCCGTGGCCAGGGCCCGAAGCTGGACCGTGGTCTTCCGCTCGCCGGTAGCCTCGTCCCAGACCACGGAAGCCGTGGAGGACACCTGGTCCTGCAGGCGGCCCCAGGCGTCCCCGCCCGCCCGGTTCAAATCCTCCGCCAGATCCTCCAGCTCCGGGGACATCTGGCGGGAAGCCCAGAGCATTTCCTCCCGGAGGTGGAAGGCGTACTCCGCGATCCGGGGGTCCGAGGCGACCAGGGCCTCCACCTCCGCCCTCCGCGCCGCCAGGACGTTTCGGAAGAGTACGCCCGCCCGCTTGAGAGGGAGGCCCATCTCCTCGAGCTTGTTCAGTTCCGCGAGAGCCCGGGCGTCCGTGGTTGCCGTGGAGTAGCGGGTGTAGGCGTAGGAGCCCAGGGTCTCCGCGAGGGCTCCCGCCTCGGTTTCCAGCCTCAAAGCCTCGTTCAACCAGGGGCCGAAGGCCGCTCCCCCGGGAGCGGCTTGCATGTGGTCCAGGAGAGCCTCGGAACGGCTCCGGAGATCGTCCATGTCCTTTCTATACGCCGGTGAATCGAAGCCCGGGTAGAGGGGGTCCAGATTCCAGCGGGGCAGGGCTTCAGATCCAGCCATGGTTTCCGTCCTCCCAATCCAGGATCTCCTCGGGCTTGAAGAAGAGGGCGGTCTCCCGGGCCGCGCTCTCCGGGGAGTCCGAGGCGTGGATGATGTTCAGGTTCGTGTGCATCCCGTAGTCCCCCCGGATCGTCCCGGGGGCGGCCTCCTCGGCCTTGGTAGGCCCGCAGAGTCTCCGGAGCATCGCGATCGCCCCGTCCCCCTCCAGAACCATGGCCACCACGGGACCGGAGGTGATGTAGTCCACCAGGGAGGTGAAGAAGTCTTTGCCCCTATGCTCCGCGTAATGGGTTTCCGCTAGTTCCCGGTCGATCTTCATCATCTTGAGCGCCCGGATCGTAAGACCCTTTCTCTCGATCCGCGTCAGGATCTCCCCGGCTATGCGGCGAGAAAGAACCCCGGGTTTCAGCATCGTGAAGGTTCGTTCGAGGGCCATGGACACTCCTTTCCGGACCCCTTCCCGGAAGGCGCTGGAGCGTTCCGGGGGGCTGGGACCATACTACACGCCCGGGACGGCGGGGGCAAGGCGGTTTTCGCGTCGGCCGGCATGCCCGAAGCGCCTGGACAGCCGCACCCGCATGGGATAGAATTTCGGAAGGGAGGAATGGATGGACAAATTGACTATCCTCTGGACCAACGCGGACGTCGGCACCTTCGACAAGATGGTCGCCATGTACGCCCGGAATTCCAAGACCAAGGGCTGGTGGGACGAGGTGACCGTGGTCATCTGGGGATCCCCCGCCAAGCTGGCCGCGGAATCCGAGGTGGTCCAGCTGAAGCTCCGGGAACTCCTCCAGGTGGGCGTCCAGGTGTCGGCGTGCAAGGCCTGCGCGGACCAGTTCGGCGTCACCGGGAAGCTCACGGAGATGGGGGTGGAGGTAGTGTACTGGGGCGTCCCCCTGACGGAGATCCTCAAGAACCGGGAACCACTATTGACGATCTGACGGGAGGGCGCCGCGGATCCGGCCTTCGATCCGGGCGGAGGCCCCGCCAGGCTCGTCAGAACCATCGG
>JAAYUR010000431.1 GCA_012517645.1 Treponema sp. | reverse complement strand
CAGGAAATTGTTCCAGGCCAGGGACTCGGCCCGGCGCTTGGTCTCCGCGGCGATGCGCGGGGAAACCAATCCCAGGTTGTCGTCCCGGGCCGTCGCAACGGCCTGCTCGACCGTCAAGCTCAAGGGCTCCTTGGGGGCCGCGGGTTCGACGGGGGGATGTTCGGATTTGGGCGGGGAAGGCAAGGTGATTGTCCAGGATCCGGAAGGCTCCGGATCCGTTCCGTAAGGGCCCTCGGCCAAAGCCCCCAGTTCCCGGGAGGAAGGATTCCGGGATTCTCCATCCTTCGATCCCAGGGCGTAGCCTCCGGATGCCAGAAAAACCAGGAGGACCGCGGCCGCGAGGACGCGCGCCCCCCGGATGTGCCATCCGGGGCGTCGACGATCGACATGTTCCATTCTGTGCTCCCATTCGGACCGAATCCGCCCCCGGTCCAGGACCACCGGCTGCGCGAATCCGTCCAGCGTTCGCCGGTCCGCTGTCGCGCGACACGGCCACGGGCCATAACCCGTGATCCGGGCAGACCCCGGATGGGGAAAATGTATCGCTCCGGGCCGGGAATGACAAGAGACCCGCGCGTTTTTTGCGCGTTTTTAAGAAAAAAGTCGTAGATACTGCGGTATTTCGCGGGAAACTCGGGGAACTTCGTACCCGAGTTTCCCGGCAACGAAGCCTGTCGGCTTCGTCGAATTCCAGGATACGGCGATCCAGTTCCAACGATCCCGTTCATATACCGACTCCTGTTGCCCGTCCCCCGAGTCCTGGCTAGAATCCTCCCATGCGCCGAGTCGCGGACCTGCACATCCATTCCCGGCATTCCATCGCCGCCAGCTCAACGCTGAACCCGTTCCACCTGGACCGCTGGGCCCGGGTGAAGGGACTGGATCTCGTCGGCACCGGGGACTGCACCCACCCGGCATGGCTGGCGGAGCTCCGGGAGACCCTGGAGCCCGCGGAGAACGGGCTGTACCGATTGCGGCGGGATCTGCGCCGGGCCTTCGACGCAGGTCCCGCCCGGGCCGAGGAGCTCCCGGTGCCCGGCCAGGACCGGGAGGTCCGCTTCGTACCCACCGGGGAGATCAGCACGATCTACTCCCGGGACGGCCGGACCCGGAAAGTCCACCACCTGGTCATCCTTCCGGACTTTGAGGCCGCTTCGCGGTTCCAGGCGAGACTTTCCCGGGTCGGGAACGTGGCGTTCGACGGCCGGCCCATCCTGGGCATCGACTCCCGGCACCTTCTGGAGCTGCTCCTGGACGCCGATCCCCGGTCGATCCTGGTACCCGCCCACATCTGGACCCCATGGTTTTCAGCCCTGGGGGAACGGTCCGGGTTCGATTCCATCGAAGATTGCTACGGGGACCTGGCGGATCGGATCACGGCCGTCGAAACCGGCCTTTCCTCGAACCCGCCCATGAACTGGGCCGTGAGCCGCCTGGACCGATTCGCCATCATCTCCAACTCCGACGCCCATTCCCCGGAAAAAATGGGGCGGGAGGCGACGATCCTGGACATGGAGAATTCCTGGGAAGGCCTGGCCCGGGCCTTGGCGGGCGGCGGGCCCGAGGGGCGGATCCTGGAGACCGTGGAATTCTTCCCCCAGGAAGGCAAGTACCACGCCGACGGCCACAGGGCCTGCGGGGTGGTCCGGATGCCCGGGGAGGACTCCGGGGGACCCTGCCCGGTCTGCGGCAATCCCCTGACTCCCGGGGTCCTTGGACGGGTGGCCGCCTTGGCGGACCGGCCCGTGGACGAGTCTGCCCCCTGCACGGCGGACTTCCGGGGCACAAACCGACGGCCCTACCGCTCCCTGCTTCCCCTGAAGGAGATCCTGGCGGAGCTGACCGGCTCGGGGGAGGGATCCAAGACCGTGGCCGCCGCCTACGGGTCTTTGGTACGGGCGGCGGGGAGCGAACTCGGACTGCTTTTGGACATGGACCTGCGCGAAATCGCGGCGCTTCGCGCGCCGGGGACCCCGGGGGAACTCCTGTCCGAGGCGGTAGGACGGATGCGCTCGGGGCGGGTCCGGATCCGGCCCGGGTACGACGGAGAGTACGGGAAAATTCGGCTATTCGCGGCGGGGGAGCGACCGTGACCCTGCAAACCGCCTTGGCCCGCCTGGATCCCTCCCGGCCCCTGCCCGGGGAGGCGGCGCGGGCTTCCATGATCCCCGAGTACCGGCGGGGGCCGCGGCCGGAGGACGACGGCGAACCCTGGAGGGAGGCCTCGGTCCTGATCCTCCTGTACCCCTCGGACGGCCGGGCAGTCTTCCCCCTCATCCAGAGACCCCCCGGCACGGGGGTGCACGCGGGCCAGGTGTCCCTGCCCGGGGGTTCCCGGGAGAAGGGGGAGTCCGCCTGGGAATGCGCCCTTCGGGAGGCCTCCGAGGAACTTGGCTTCGACACCGCGGGCGTCCGGATGGTCCGGGAACTTAGTCCCCTGCCAGTCCCGCCCAGCCGCTTCCTGGTGCGCCCCTTCGCGGGGACCCTGGACGCCCGCCCCGTCTTCCGTCCCGCCCCCGCGGAGGTGGAGGAGTGCTTCGAGACGAGCCTGGAAGAACTCTTGT
>JAAYUR010000548.1 GCA_012517645.1 Treponema sp. | reverse complement strand
GGGCAGGATGGACAGGACGATGGCCGCGAACATCCCCGCGTAATCCGTGATGAACTGGCTGGTGAAGAACCGGATGCCCAGCTGGATGGTCCGGGCCGAGATGCTGGATGTCAGGAGCATGGCCATCAGGAACTCGTTCCAGGCGTAGATGAAGCAGAAGGTCCCCGCGGTCACCAGGCCCGAACGGGAGAGGGGCAGGACCACCTTGGTGAAGCGCTGAACGAAGGAGCAACCGTCGATGATGGCCGCCTCCTCCATCTCCCTCGGGATCGCCCGCATGAAGGAGGTCACCAGGAAGATGGAGACGGGCACGTTGATGGCCGCGTACACCAGCACCAGGGTGACAAGCTTGTCGTACAGTCCCAAGCGGGTCACCAAGGTGAAGTAGGGAACCATGAAGGCCAGGATGGGGACCAGAACCCCCGCCTCCAGGACCGTGCGGACCGTCTCGCGGCCCCTCCAGGCCTCCCGGGCCAGGACGAAGCCGGCCATGGAGGAAGCCGTCAGGTTCAGGACAACCGTCCCCACCGCGACGATCACGGAGTGGAGGAAGAGCCGGGGCAGGTTGGCCATGGCCATGGCGTTCGCGTAATTGACGAATCCGGGGCGGGCGGGCAGGGAGAAGGGGGAGGTCTGGATCTCCAGGTTCGTCTTGAAGGAGTTCAAGACCAGCCACAGAAGGGGGATGACGGCCACGGCCAGGAAGAAGACCAGCACGGCCCACTTGAGGATGACCGCCAGGACGGCGCCGAGCCTTGGGCCCTTGGAACCGTAGATCTTGCTCATTGCCCCGCCTCCGACATTGGGTCCTTTGTGCCCAGGATCCTGCGGATCGCCACGATCACCACGGTTCCCAGGAGAATCAGGAAGACTCCCGCCGCGCTGGCCTCGCTGTACCGGAGGGCGTCCATCTTGAGGAAGAGGTCGATGCCCATGGTCGTGGTCGCGTAGGCGGGACCCCCGCCGGTCATGAGGTAGGTCGCCTCGAAATGCCGCATGCCGTACGCCATGGCCAGGGTTATAGAGGTGACCAAGGTCCCTCGAAGCATAGGAAGGGTGATCAGGAACTCCTGTTGGAAGGCGTTGGCTCCGTCGATCTTGGCGGCCTGGTAGAGCTCCTGGGGTATGTTCATGGCCGCCGCCAAGAGGATGATCATGAAGTATCCGATATACAGGACGCTCGACACGATCACCGAGACGAGGGCCGTGGAAGGGTCTCCTAGAAAGTTGCGCGCCTCGAAGCCCGCCAGCTTTAAAATGCCGTTGAAGAAACCGTACTGGGGGTTATAGAGAGCGGACCACACCATGGCCAGGGCCACCGTGGAAATCACGTTGGGCAGGAAGTAGACGGTCCGCAGGACCTTCCAGCCCCGGGGACGCCGGGCCAGCAGTATCGCGACCAGGGCGGCCAGGGGCACCTGGATGAAGCCCGCGGCCAAAGCCCAGGTCACGTTGTTGCGGATGGCCAGCCGGAACGTAGGATCCCCCAGGAGTCGGCTGAAGTTTCCCAATCCGATGAACCGCATGGCGCCGATACCCCGCCATCGGGTCAGGCTGGCGAAGAGAGTGAACACGAAGGGATAGAGAAAAAAGGCCGCAAAGAGAACCCCAACGGGCACCAGGAAGGCCGCGATCTTGAAGGCGGATCCTCCGCCCCTGTTCTTCATGCCGAACCTCCGCGGAAGTATTGACCTGCCGGACGGGCGCCGGGCCGATCCGGGTCCGGCGCGAAATCCCGGGACATCCCGGATCCGCCCATCATTCTAACGGGGGCTTCCGTTCCGGGCAAGGCCGTGAAGGCGCCCGGACGGGGCGCCGGGCGGGAAGCTCGACCGTCCTTCCGCGCCGCGGGCCGTCGGGTGTCAGAGTATCCGCCCCAGTTCCTCCAAGGTCCGGATCTCGTAGGTCGGCTTCAGATCCGTGGAGTTCTCGTTCCCCCGGGGATTGAACCAGCAGGTGTGGATCCCGAAGGCGGCGCCTCCCCGGATGTCGGACTCCAGGGAATCCCCGACCATGATCATCCGCCCGCGGTCGATCCGGCCGATCCGGCCGCAGGCGTACTCGAAGATCCGGGGATCCGGCTTCGAGGCGCCCGCCTCCTCGGAGATGACCAAATCCGCGACAAGTTCACCGAGCCCCGACCGGGCAAGCCGGGAGCGCTGGACGTCGGCCAGGCCGTTCGTCACGATCACCAGGAGGTACCGCTTGACCAGGTACTCGCAGATCTCCCGGGCCCCCGGGAGGAGGTCGGCACCCAAAGAGAGCTCTTCCACGTAGACATCGCCCACGGCCGCGGGGTCCAGGCGGTCCCCGGTCTCCTCGAAGAGCAATCGGAACCGCTCGATCCGGAGGGTCGCCGGGTCCGTCTCGCCCCGCTCCAGAAGCCTCCACTGCTCCCGATTTATGCGCCGGTAGGAGTCCCGCAGTCCCGGGGTATCCGCCAGGCCGAAACGGGCGCAGGTCCGGGAGAAGGCGCGCTCCTCGGCCCGGGGATAGTCGAAGAGGGTGTCGTCCGCGTCGAGAAAGACGGTGTCATATCGAAGGTCCATCGCGGCCATCCTATCATGCCCGGCGGGCTTGGGGGAGAGCCGGGTATCCGCCGCCAACCCCGCCAGGTCGGCCGATCGTCGCCCCCCCGCCGCGGATTTTGATCCTCCCTTGACCGCCCCCGGACGCCGGCCTATGCTCTCCGCCATGAACGCCAAGCTCGGGCTGGGACGGAAACGCGCCGACGGGGCGGGGACTCTCGGGTTTTCCGCGACCACCACCATGGAGGGAGCCCCGTGAGCCGTCCGGGCAGGGTCCTCGACGGGACGGGCATTCTCGTTCCGGCGCGGGCGGCCGTGGTGTTCCTTGCGGCCCTCGCGGCCGCGGTCCCCGCCTCCGCGGCGGGCCCTCGGATCCTGGAGTTCGGAGGCCTTTCCTGGACGGTCCGCCGTACGACGGGCCCTTCCGCGCCGGGTCCCAACCTCTTCCGGGATACCGAGGACCAGGTCCGGGTCGACCCGGCGGGCCGCCTGATCCTCTCGGTCCGCAAACGTGGAGAGGTCTGGACCGCGAGCGAGATCATCGCCCGCCGGGCCACGGGGTACGGAACGTACAGCTTCGAGGTCGGCGGAGGCGCCCGGGACCTGGATCCCGGAATCGTGTTCGGCTTCTTCACCTGGGATCCTACCCCGGGGCTCCACAACCGGGAGATCGACATCGAGCTGTCCCGCTGGGGGGATCCCGAGGGGCCGGACGGGTGGTTCACGGTCCAGCCCTACGAACGGCCGGGAAACCAGGATTCCTTCCTCCTGCCCCCGGCCTCGGTCTACCGCTTCGAGATGCGCTGGGAGCCGGGCTCGGTCTCC
>JAAYUR010000375.1 GCA_012517645.1 Treponema sp. | reverse complement strand
TGACTCATCGAGCCGGGGGCGCTGAAGGTTCTAGACGGCGGCCTTGCCCGCCTCGATGGCCTTAAGGTTCATCTCTATGAACTTATGCTTGTTCGGCTGGAAGAAGCTCTTGAGCACCGGTTCGAGCTTATCCAGCTTGACCGCCCCGGTGACCTTGGACAAGGCGCACATCATAACCATGTTGGCGATCTTGACGTCCCCGATCTTCTCCGCGATCTCGTTGCACGGGATCTTGACGACCTTGCAGTCCTTTCTCTTGGTCTCGGACTTGACCAGGGAGGAGTTGACCAAGAGAGTGCCGCCCTGCTTGACGATGCCCTCGCAGAGGGACAGGGAATCCTCGTTCATCACCACCGCGGAGTCCGGGGTGGTCACCAGGGGGCTGGCGATCTCGGAGGTGGACACGACGCAGCCCGCCCGGGCGATGCCGCCGCGCTTTTCGGCTCCGTAGAAGGGGAACATGGTGACCTCGAGCCCCTCCTTCATCCCGCAGTAAACCCAAAGCTGGCCCATGGAGATGATACCCTGGCCTCCGAATCCGGCCATGAAACTCTTTTCCGTCATTTCGCACCCTCCTTCTCCGCCGAAGCCGGCGCTTCCAGGGTATTCTTGACCTCCCCGAGCTGATAGAAGGGAATCATGTTCTTCTCAAGCCACTCGACGCTCTCCGTCGGATCCATGCTCCAATTGGTCGGGCACTGGGAGAGTACTTCCACCATCGTGAAGCCGATTCACTTCATCTGGGCCTCGAAGGCCTTCTTGATGTACTGCTTGGTCTTCCGGATGTTGGCGGCGTTGTTCACGGCCCCCCGGGCCAGATAGCGGGTTCCCTGGAGGGTGGAGAGCATCTCGAGCACGCGGATGGGGTAGCCCATGCCAGCTTCTCCGGGATCTCGGCCGTAGGGAGCCGTCGTGGCCTTTTGGCCCACAAGCGTCGTGGGAGCCATCTGGCCGCCGGTCATGCCGTAGATGGCGTTGTTCACGAAGATGGTGGTGAACTTTTCGCCCCGGTTCGCGGCGTGAACGATCTCGGCGGTGCCGATAGCCGCCAGGTCCCCGTCCCCCTGGTAGCAGATCACCAGATGGTCCGGGCGAACCCGCTTGACGCCGGTGGCCGCCGCGGGAGTCCGGCCGTGGGCGGGCTGGACCGAGTCAATGTCGAAGTAGAGGTCCGCCCAGATGGAACAGCCCACTGGGTTCGTGATGATGCTCTTCTCCTGGAGTCCCAGTTCGTCGATCACCTCGCAGATGATGCGGTGAATGACCCCGTGCCCGCAGCCGGGGCAATACTTGGTCTGTATGGGTTTCAGGCTCTTGGGATGTCCGTACGCGAGTTCCATCGTATCCTCCTATTTGCCCAGAAGCCTGCGGGCTTCGGCGAGGACCGCTTCCTCGGTGGGGATATTGCCCCCGCAGCGGCCGTAGAACGAGATCGGCGCCTTGCCGGCGGCGGCCAGCTGGACGTCCTGGATCATCTGTCCCATGCTCATCTCCACGACAAGGAACCTCTTGCCCTTGGCCGCAAGCTCCGATATCCGGTCGTAGGGGAAGGGCCAGAGGGAGATAGGCCGGAAGATGCCCAGCTCGATACCCTGGGACTTGGCCATCTGCTGGGCGCCCAGGCAGACACGGCTTGAAGTCCCGTAGGCCACCAGGATCAGGTCCGCCTTGTCGGTGTTGACCTCTTCGAAGCGGACTTCCTTCCGCTTGATCTGGTCATACCGCTTGAACCGTTCGTGGACCTTGGCCTCCAGCTCATCGGGCACCAGGTTGATCGACGAGACGTGGTTAATCGGCCTGTGGGTCTTGTACTGGCCCCCCGCCGCCCAGGGTTTCTCGGGGAGCTTGGCCGGATCCCGGGGTTCCGGAAGGACCACGCCCTCCATCATCTGGCCGATCATTCCGTCCGCCAGGATCAGGACGGGCATCCGCCAGGTATCCGCCAGGTCGAAGGCGGTGTAGGTCAGGTCCGCGGCTTCCTGGACGCTCTTGGGCGCCAGGACGATATGGAAGTAGTCTCCGTGGCCCCCTCCCCGGGTCGCCTGGAAATAATCGCCCTGGCCCGGGGAGATACCCCCGAGGCCCGGGCCCGATCGGGCCACGTTCACGATCACACAGGGCAGGTCCGCCCCGCAAGCGTAGGAGATCCCTTCCTGCTTGAGGCTCACCCCGGGGCTGGAGGAGCTGGTCATGGCCCGAGCGCCCGCGGCCGAGGCCCCGAAGACCATGTTGATCGCGGATACTTCACTTTCCGCCTGGATGAAGGTTCTCTTGTGATCGATCATGTGCCGAGCCATATAGGCGGTCAGCTCGTTCTGGGGGGTG
>JAAYUR010000488.1 GCA_012517645.1 Treponema sp. | reverse complement strand
CCGGCGGAACAGAAAGCCCAGGCCCACGAGCCAGGATCCCCAGACGACCCACTTGAGCCACCGCCCCCCTCGGGGAAAGGGCCGGGAGCCTCCCCGGGCGACCGCGTCCTGGAGAGCCCCGGCGGGGCAGGCGTAGGAGCAGAAGCCCCGGCCCAGGAAGGCCGCCGACAGGAAGAGGACCACGAACACGAGCAGACTGCCCGTGACGATGCCCTCGGCGCCTCCGGCCGCGGTACCGCGGTTATCGCGACACCCGCAACCTATCGCTTCCGGCGGAAGGATACCATGGGGGAAAACCATCATTTTTACCGGAAATCCGGAATTGGGTGTTTACCCCCAGGACTCCTTGTTCCAGGCCTTGAGGACCGAGACGAGCTGGAGCCGGTTTCGGACTCCCATTTTTTGGAAGATGTTGTAGAGGTGGTTCTCAACGGTCTTTCGGGAGATACATAAAGCGTCCGCCAGGTCCTGGTTCGTGCTCCCGTCCAGAAGCCGCTCGATCAGTTCCGCCTCCCGGGCGGTCAGACCGAACTCGGCCTTGCAGGCCTCCGTGAGGCGGCCTCCGTCCACAAGGGGCTCCGAGTCCAGGAAGCGGCCGGCCAGGAAAAAACTCCCGATATTCAGGCCCAATAGGTAGGACGGCAATGATAATCCGTCCACAACGGATAGGGCCCGGATTTCCAGCCGGGTGATCAGAATGTCCAGGATCAACAAGACAAGGAACGCGGCACTGATCCCAAGAAACAGGGTCAAGGCTCGCCGAAGGGCGAGACGTCCGATGTGCCGGAGGTTCACGGCGAGGACAATCAGGGATCCGGCGATCGTCACTACAAGCTGAATGTCCAAAACCACGAGGATCGGAGCGGGATCCGAAATAAAGGGGTAGACCAGGCAGGCCGCGGCGACAAGAAAGTCCCATAGGAGGACGAGAGTTTTCCCTCCTCCCTCCAGGGGAATCGCGGCAAGGGCGGAGACCAAGAACGGAACCGTCGCCACGTTCAGGGCAAGGCCCGGCAACGAGAGGATGGAGGCCCATATTCGGATCTCCGCCGGGATTCCGCTTCCCCGAGGGAGGGGATCCCTGATCTGTACCAGCTCCCGCAGCCACGATCCCAAGCTTATAAGCACCAGGCTCGAAAGAAACAGGAGCAAGAGCCGGAGGATCTTAGTCCGGAACCGGATGTAGAGGAAGGTCACCGCCCCCAGGCTGAAAAATCCCGAGAAGAGGGACACCGTTATCGCCGGAAACGCCGTGTTCATGGAACCATCCCGATCCGAGTATACCCCGCATCACGCGGATCCGGCATAGGTCTTCCCGAAACTCGGCACCGGATCGCCGGGCCGGCCGACGGGCCGGCCCGCGACGACTCGTCAGGGCTGTATCTTCGGGAAGAGCCCCACGTGGCGCTTGTCCAGGATGACGTTGTGGGCCTTCAGGCGGATCGAGTTGAGCCGGATGAAGCCCCGGGAGTCGGTCTGGTCGAAGCCCCCCGCCACGTCCATGCTCCCCAGCTCCTGGTTGTATAAGGAAGTGGGGGAGGTCCGGGCCACGGCCATGGCGTTGCCCTTGTACAGGGACATCGTGACGGTCCCGTCGATGGCCTCCTGGGACTGGTTGAAGGCGGCCATGAGGAAGTCCATCTCCGGGGCGAACCAGAACCCGTTGTACAGGTACTCCGAGAACTTGGGCTCCAGCATGAGCTTGAGGTGCATGACCTCCTTGTCCATGGCGATCCCCTCGATGTCCCGGTGGGCGGCCCAGAGGATGGTGGCCCCGGGACTCTCGTAGATCCCCCGGGACTTGATCCCCACGAAGCGGTTCTCCACCATGTCCACCCGGCCGATCCCGTTGGCCCGGCCCAGGTCGTTCAGGAACTCGAAGATGGCCAGGGCTCCCGTGACGGACTCCTTGGACCCGTGCCGGGAAACCCGCACGGGAAGGCCGTCCTTGAACTCGATGTCGATCCGGGTCTCCTCGTCCGGCGCGTTCTTGGGGGAGACCGTGCGGGAGTAGATGTCCTCCGAGGCGGCGCTCGCGGGATCCTCCAGGATCCCCGCCTCGTGGCTGATGTGCATGAGGTTCTCGTCCTCGCTGTAGGGTTTCTTGATCGTGGCGCTGACGGGGATCCCGTGTTCCTCCGCGTACTTGAGCATATCCGATCGGCCCCGGAACTGGGCCAGGTACTCGGGGTCCTTCCAGGGGGAGATGACCTTCAGGCTGGGCCCCAGGGCGGCGTAGGTCAGCTCGAAGCGGACCTGGTCGTTCCCCTTGCCCGTCGCCCCGTGGGCGACGAACTCCGCGCCCTCCTCCCGGGCGATCCGGACCTGGTGCTTGGCGATGAGGGGCCGGGCCAGGTAGGTGCCTAAAAGGTAGCGGCCTTCGTACAGGGCGTTCGCCTTGAGGGCCTGGAAGATGTAGCCCGTCACGAACTCTTCCCGCAGATCCTCCAGGTAGACCTTGGAGGCGCCGATCTTCAGGGCCTTTTCCCGGGCCTTCTCGAAGTCCTCCTGTTGGCCCACGTTGGCCAGGAAGCAGATGACCTCGTAGCCCTTGTTGAGGAGCCACTGCAGGATGACCGACGTGTCCAGGCCGCCGGAATACGCCAGAACCACCTTCGCGCCCATTCGGATACCTCCGGTTTCGGAAAGCAGGTGTGGAACCGAGGAGCACCGCGAGTCCCGCGAGGAATCCGAGGGCGCCCCGTGTTTCTATAGAACGATACAAGCGAGCATACCGATTCGGGGGAGGAGAGTCAAACCCCCGACGGGCACCTTCGGG
>JAAYUR010000421.1 GCA_012517645.1 Treponema sp. | reverse complement strand
GAGAACCAGGCCCTCGTTTGGGACAGCCCCTGGGGCACGGGATACCCGGGCTGGCATATCGAGTGCTCCGCGATGAGCATGAAGTACCTGGGAGAGAGCTTCGACATCCACGCGGGGGGGATCGACCACATACCCATCCACCACACCAACGAGATCGCCCAATCCGAGTCCGCGACCGGGAAACCCTGGGTCAAGTACTGGCTCCACGGGGAGTTCCTGGTCATGGACAAGGGAAAGATGTCCAAGTCCTCCGGCAGCTTCCTGACCCTCCAGTCCCTCGTGGACGCGGGCTACGAGCCCCTGGACTATCGCTACTTCTGCCTGGGCGGCCACTATCGGTCCCAGCTGCAGTTCTCCTTCGAGGCCCTGGACTCCGCCCGGGCTTCCCGGCGCTCCCTGAACGAGCGCCTAAGGACGCTCCGCTCCCAGGCCGAGCCCGCTCCGGCGCCGCCCTCCGGAGGGCGGGCACGGTTCTGGTTGGACGCCTTCGTGGATCACCTTTCCGAGGATCTCGCCGTCCCCCGGGCCCTGGCGGACCTCTGGGGTCTGCTGAGGGACCCGGAGGTTCCCCCGGCGGAGGCCCTGGCCGGGGCCTTTGACATGGACCGGATCCTGGGCCTGGGGTTGCGGGAAGCCGCGGAAACCGTCCCGGAGGGGAAGGCTGCCTCTCCCGAGCTGGCCGCGGAGATAGAGCGCCTGATAGCGGAACGCGCGGAGGCCAAGAAAGCCAAGGATTGGTCCCGGGCGGACGCGATCCGGGACGAGCTCAAGGCCCGGGGCGTCCTTCTTACGGACAGTCCCGCGGGCACCACCTGGAAGCTCTCGTGAAAGCCCTGTAACGATCGTGAGCGGGGCTTTGTTTAACAGGGAGGAAGGCTTCGGCCCGGAGAGAATCCGAGCCCTCTACGACGCCTCGTTCACCCTTCTGTACCGGATAGCCTTTCGGGTCACCGGTTCCGAAGAGGCGGCGCAGGACGTGGTGCACGATTCCTTCGAGCGCCTGATGGAAAAGGCCATACCCTTCCCCTCCCTGGATGACGCCAAGTACTGGCTCATCCGGGTGGTCAAGAACAACGCCCTGAATTGGGCCAAGAGGAAGGGACGGGAAGCTCGAGCCTACGAGCGGTACTTCCGGGAATCCGACGATGAATCCTCCTCCGCCGAGGACGAGACTCTCCGAAAGTTCACCGCCCAGGACGTCCAGAAAAAACTCGAGAAGCTGCCGGAGAATCTCCGAATGGTGCTGATCCTGAAGGAATACGGATTGTTGAACTACAAGGAAATCGGCAGGGTGTTGGGAATCAGCGAAGGGAACGTCAAGGTCCGGGTCTTCCGTGCCCGGGAAGCGCTCCTTTCGCTCTTCCGGGAGGATAGCAGGGATGTGTCCTGACCGCCAGATTCTTTCCGCCTTCGCGGACGGAGAGGTTCCGTCCCCGTGGAACGAAAAGGTGCTGAAGCACCTTGAATCCTGCGAGTCCTGTTCCCGGGTCGTCCGGGGTTACCGGGAGGTTTCCGCCGGCTTGCGCGCGCCGGAGATTCCCGGAGCCGAGGCCGCCCGGAATGCCGTATGGAGCCGTTTGGCGGACTCCTCCCGCCGCAGCCGGCCCGAACCCCTATGGCGGGCGCGGTTCGCGGTTCCCCTTCCCCTGGCCGCCGCCGCCATGCTGGCCTTCGCGATCCTGTCCACCCTGGTCTTCACCGCGCGCCGGGAAAACACGGCCCTTCGGATGGCGATCTTCGCGGCCTCCGAGGTGACTCCGGCGGCGAACCAGGCCTCGGCCATGGAATCGGTGCTCAAATTCCTGGAGTCCCAGGACTCTCGGATAACCGTGACCGTCCAGCTGCCTCCCGGAACGGGCATGGAGTCCTTCGGGAAGCCGGTCTTCATGAAGGCTCCGGATCTAGCTCCCATGGTCCAAGAGGTCGGAAAATGAACCTTGAGCGGCCCCGGCTTTCCTGGAGCGCCCTTCCGGGTATGGCGATGTTGGCCCTGAGCGTTGCGGTCTCCTCCGCCTCCGCGCAGCCGGCCCCGGCGATCCCGGAAGCCCTCCAGGACAAGGCCCTGACCGTGATGATCCATACCCAGATACCGGAAAGCCCCGGGATGCCCGCCTGGGAAGCCAAGGAGGTCAAGTCCACCCTCCCGGGTTCCGCGGTGTCCGTAAAGCTGGTCGGAGAATCCCTGGTCGTGCTGATCCACGTCACCCCCTACCAGGGGTCCGAGGGGCTCATGCTGGTGACCCAGGCCCAGGTCTGGATAAAGGAGAAGGATTCCATCCTGTACCACACGGCCTTGAACACCCTGAAGGTGGCGTTCGGGGAGCCCGTGGCCTTCTATCCCCTGGGGGAGGGCAAGGGCAAGGCGTCCCTGAGGGTGGTCATCGTGGTCAAACCCTACCAAGCCTCCGCCCCCGCCGCGGCTCCGGCTTCAGATCCTCCGAAGACCCCATGAGCAAACCCTCTCCGAACGGTCCCGGCCGCGTCCGAAGCGGGCGGCTGGTATCCCTCGCCCTGGCGGCCGTCCTGACCGCCGGGGCCGTCATCACCCTGAGTCTCTGGCTGCGGGAGAGGTCCCGTCCCGTCATCGTGGCCCTGGATCCCTCGATCGGGGAACCGGGAGGCCTTGTTCGGATCGTGGGACGCAACTTCGGCTCCGAGAGGGGCGAGAGCCGGGTCGAGATCGCGGGGGTGTCCCCCACGGCTTCCTCGTACCTCTTCTGGAGCGACAAGCTTGTCGAACTTCGGGTGCCGGTTACCGTGAGCTCCGGGCTTGTGTATGTCCAGACCCGGAGCGGTCGCAGCCGTCCCCGGCTCTTCATGAACAGGGATCGACTGCCCCTCCGACCCCAGGGCGTCCTGGCCTCCAAGTCCGGACCCGCCATCGAGGGCCTTTCCGCGGCCCAAGGGGCCGTGGGGTCCCTTCTCACGATCTCGGGACTAAATTTCGGGGCCAACCGCGGCGCGGGCAGGGTGGAATTCGCCTGGACCGGGGACGCGGGCTTTTCCAACCCCGGGCCCGAACAGGTTTCCGCCTTCGCCCGGGCGGATGAACTATCCCTGGACTACGAATCCTGGACGGACAAGGAGATCCGGGTGCGGGTTCCGGACGGCGCCGCGACGGGGGGAGTCCGGGTAGTCACGGACCGGGGAGCCAGCGACGCCGTGTTCTTCCGGGTGGAGGGGGGACCGGGAACCAAGGTCTTCCACGATCGAAAAACCTACGCGGTCTCCTACTTCGTGAGCCTGACCAAGGTGAGGGCCTCGGGGGAGAACGAACTCTACCTCTGGATACCCCGGCCCGCAGAGTCCGCAAGCCAGCGCGGGGTCCGGGTGCTCTCACAGTCCCATGTCCCCTTGGTGCCCGACTACCGGGGCGTGGCCATCTACCGGCTCAGGGATCTCCGTTCGGACGTCCCGGTGACAGTGTCCCAGAGCTACATCGCCCAGGTCTACGCGGTCAGCACGGACATCCGGGCCGATTCGGTGCGCCAGCCTCCGGAGCCCGCTCCGGCCCTCTACGCCCGCTACACGGCCCCGGACAGCCGCGTTCCCTCCGCGGATCCGACCCTGGCCGCGGCGGCCCGGAAGGCGATCGGGCGGGAAAGAAATCCCCACAGGATCGCGGAAGCGTTGTATTCTATGCTTTTGAAGGAAGTGAAGTACACCGCCGATCATGTCCACGAGGCCCCCCTGGACGCCTGGAACGACAAGACGGCGGACGCGTACTCCATGGCTATGTTGTACTGCGCCCTGCTCCGGGCCGGCGGGGTGCCCGCCCTTCCGGTTTCCGGCTTCCTGATCGGGAACGACCGGCGGGTATACCGCCATTTCTGGACGGAGTACTACCTGTACGGCCTGGGCTGGGTTCCCGTGGATCCGGTCTTGGGGTCGGGGGCTCAAATCCCGGGCTTCGACACGCCCATCGAGGACAGGGCCAAGTACTTCGGGAACCTGGACAACCGGAGGCTGGCGATCTCCCGGGGAACGGTCGAGCTGGCCCCCATGACGCCCGGAGGGCGCACCGCGGTCAAGGAGAGGCAGTTCGCCCTTCAGGATCTGTACGAAGAGGCGTCCGGAAAGCTGGAAGCATACAGCTCCTTCTGGAGCGATTTGGAAGTCACGGGGGTGTACTGACCCGGCGCGGTCCGGGTCGGATCAGTCCCGAAAAGGAGAGCACATGTCCCGCATCGAAACGTACGATCCTGAACTCTGGAAGGCCATTAGCCTGGAACGGGTCCGCCAGAGGGAAAAGCTGGAGCT
>JAAYUR010000189.1 GCA_012517645.1 Treponema sp. | reverse complement strand
GTTGGTTCGGAAGGGGTCCACGGGGAGGCGGCGGGGATACCGGGCCCGAGGATCGAGGGAGGGCTTGCAAGGATGTTCCGCCAACGGGCCTTCCTGAGCCGGACTCGGCTTTCGGAATCCCAACGGAGGATCTGGATGAAGAAGTATCCCACGCCCCTGAAAAACAGGCCGGAGTATCTTCCGGCGTATGCATGTGCTTGATCAGGCGAGGATTGCATATCCTGCCTTGGTACAAGCTTCGTAACACTAACGACGGGACGGGCGCTGCTTCGTCTGTGGGTCTCGCCTTGGCGGCGGGGATCCTCCGCCACCCCCTGCTTACCTGGCGCATGTCCACCCTGCCCGAGGCGGAACCGGGGGACTGGTACGTCTGCGTCCTGGCGACCCGGGAAGCCGTTCGCGGCCGGGGCATCGGGGCGGGCCTGCTCGCGGACGCCGAGGCTCGGGCACGGCGGCACGGCGCCGCGGCCCTCTCCCTGATGGTTTCCGAGGGCAACGCCCCGGCCCGATCCCTGTACGAAAAGTTCGGGTTCGGGGAACGGGGCCGCTTCACCGTGGCGGGCCGGACGAGCATAAGGATGGGGAAAGGGATGGAAACCCCGAATCCGCGGTAGCATTACCGACCTCCAGAGCTTGGCCATATCACAGGATTCGTACCACCCTTGATTGTCCGCCCCGCCGCCGCGGGCTATACTATCTCCCATGCAGAACATTCGATCCCGCTCGTTCCTCGCCGTCGCCCTGGCTGCGCTGGTGATCGCGGCGGCGGCCGCACAGGCCCGGCCGTCCGGGGCCGCCCCGGCCTCGGCCCTTCCCTACCCCCGGTCTCCCCAGGAATGGGCGGCCTTCCTGGCCCCGGACCCCCGGTTCGTCGAGATCGGGAGCATCCCCGAGCCCATGCCCACCCGAAAGCTGGCGGAGGCGGGCCTCGTGGCGTCGGGGGTCCCGCCGGAACGGATGGAGTACTATATCGGGAAACTGCGGGAGACCTTCGAGGCCCTGCGGGCCCGGTCGGAGTACATCCAGGATCCCGCCCTGCGGGCCGAGTCGATCCTTCCCTTCCTCCACAAGACGCTGTTCAAGAAGTACGAGGAGAACTCGACCACCGTGGACGGGATCATCGACACCGGCTACTTCAATTGTGTGTCTTCCGCGGTTGTCTACTGCTTGGCGGCCCGGGTCTTCGTCCTGCCCATGAAGGGGGTCCAGACCCCGGACCACGCCTTCTGCGTGATCACCGTGAACGGCCGGGACATCGACGTGGAGACCACGAACCCCTTCGGATTCGACCCGGGGACCAGCAAGAAATTTCTCAGCAGTTTCACGAAAACCACGCAGTACGCCTACGTCCCGCCCCAGGACTATGCCCGGCGCAAGACAATCTCGGAAAAGGACCTGGTGGGCCTCATCCTGCACAACCGGGGCGTGGACATGCAAAGGCGAGGCCGCCACCTGGAAGCCCTGCGGCTCGCGGTGGACCGGGCCACGGGCTTCCCGGGCCCCGACGCCGCGGAGTTCCTGGCCGTCTGCGCCCAGAACGCCTTGGCGGACCTGATCCAACGCAAGGACTGGCCGGGTTCCCTGGAGATGACCGAGAGGGTCCGGGCCCTCGCGCCTCAGGATCCGAGACTCCGGGAGCTGTACACCCTGGCGGCTCGGAACTACGCGGTGGACGTCCACAACCGCTTCGCGGATCGCTATAACGCCCGGGATGAGGCCGGAGCGCGGGCGATCCTGGAGGAGGGTCTGCGCCGCCTGCCCGGGGACCCGATTCTCACCCGGGACCTGGAAGATCTTAGGTAGACACGTAGGCGCATCCGGAGCTTTGCGGCCATGGGAACCCTGCGGATCGGGACCTGCTCCTGGAAGTACCCCTCCTGGGAGGGACTGGTCTACTCGAGCCGGGCACCCGGGAACTTCCTGGAGGAGTACGCCCGCAAGTACAACACCGTGGAGGTGGACCAGTGGTTCTGGTCCCTGGGCAGGTCCGGGGCGGGCCTGCCCCGGCGGGAGACGGTCCTGGAGTACGACGCGGCGGTGCCGCCGGAGTTCCGGTTCACCGTGAAGTGCCCCAACGCCCTGACGCTCACACGGCCCTACGCCCGGAAGGGAGAAACGGCCGAGCCGAACCCCCGCTTCCTGGATCCGGGGTTTTTCCACGGTTTCCTGGACGCCCTGGCCCCCCTGGTGCCCAAGGTCGGGCTTTTCCTCTTCCAGTTCGAGTACCTGAACAAGGACAAGATCCCCGGCCGGGAAGCCTTCCTGGAGCGGCTCGGGACCTTCCTGGACGCCCTGCCCGGGGACCTTCCCTACGGCGTGGAGATCCGCAACCCCCGGTGGATCGACGGTCCCTGGTTCGATTTCCTCGCGAAGCACGGGGCGGCCCCGGCCCTCCTCCAGGGCTACTGGATGGAAGACCTGGCCGGGATCCTGGCCCGGCACGGCGGACGCATCCGGGGCCGGGCCTGCCTGCGCCTACACGGTGAGGACCGGGAGGGGATGGAGGAACGCACCGGGGAGGACTGGAGCCGGATCGTCCGGCCGAAGGACGGGGACCTGGCCCGGATCGTCCCGGAGCTGGAGACCCTGGTGGACACCCTGGACGAGGTCTACCTCAACGTGAACAACCATTACGAGGGCTCCGCGCCCCTTACGATCGACAAGATTCGGAGGATCCTGGGTCCAGGACGAGACAGGGAGGCCGCCGTCCGGGTTCGGACGGAGGGCTCCCCGAATCCGGGAGCCTAGTACCGCACCTCGACGTTCGGGCCCGTGATCCCCGGCCATGCTCCCTTGTCCACCAGGACCTTCCGCTCCGGGTGGGCCAGGATCCACTTGTTCCGCATGAAGAGGAGACGGGCCCGCAGGTCCCCGGCGGCGGCCCGCTTGGCCGCGGCGGCCTTCTCCTCCTCCGAGAGAATCTCGTTCGTGCCCCGGGGCAGGACCACGAGGCTCTTGAAGCCCCGGTCGGAGAGCCGGCAGGGGGCCAGGTGCATCGTGCCCGGGAAAATCTCCAGGGCGGAGCCCGCGGGCAGGAAGAGGCATTCAACAAGGTCGGAGGGGTATGCGGGTCCGCCCGGGGAATCCCAGTCGATGTCCTCGACCCTGCCCAGGAGGAGGGCCAGGTCCGTCACCGCCACCAGGACCTCCGGAGAGGCGTGCCATTCCAGGCCGTTCAGGCGGGTGTTGGGCCCCGCGTTCCAGCCGACCTGGAGGGGTTGGAAACCGAAGACAGGACCGAAGGCCGCGGCCGCGGGATGCGCCTCGAGCTCCGGGTCCGAGGCGGTGTAGGCGTTGGCCTCGAGGTTCGACGGGATGCGGGGGGCCGCGGCCTGGGCCAGGGCGGCCAGGCCCGGGAGCTCCGCGATCCGGCCGTACCGGGCCAGCCGGGGATCCCCGGGACCGAGGACGGCCAGGCCGGGATTGGTCCGGGCCAGGCGATCCGCCGCGGACGCGCCGCTTCCGAACGATTCTGCTCGCCTTCCGGCGGACGCGGCGGCCGTACCCTCCATCAGAAGTCCCCCCGGATTCCGCCCACGACCAGGAAGGTGACGGCGATCACCAGGGAGGCCAGGACGGTCAGGACCAGGCCCGCCTTGGCCATGTCCTTGATCCCGAAGTAGCCCGCGTTGAAGGGGATCACGTTGGTCGGGGTGGAGGTCACCAGGATGAAGGCCAGGCTGGAGGTGAGGCCCGCGGCCAGGGTGATGGCCGAGACGTTCAGGGACAGGGCCTGGCCCAGACCGATGATCAGGGGGATGAGGATCGTGGCGGTCACGGTGTTCGAGGAGAAGACCACCTTGAGCAGGCACACCCCCAGGGTCACCAGGAAGAGCTGGGCGAAGACGGGGACCGAGCCGATCCGGCCCAGGAGGATGACCGCCAGCCACTCCGCGGCCCCGGTCTTGTACAGGTAGGTCCCCATGGACAGGCCCGAGACGATGAGGAGGATCCCCGCCCAGTCCACGTCCCCCTCGACCTCCTTCCACTTGGTCCGGGACATCCCGGGCAGGAAGAAGAGACAGGCCGCCAGGAGGGCGGGCAGGGAGATCTCGATGACCATCCCGATCGGCTTCTGGATGACCGGTGTGAGGATCCATACGAGGACGGTCAGGACGAAGACCGCAAGGGTGAGCTTCTCCTCCCGGCCCATGGGGGGCATATCCCGGAGTTCCTCCCGGAGCTTCTCCTTGGAAACCTTGAGGTTTCGCATCTCCGGGGGGAAGAAGGCTAGGAGGATACCCCAGGCGGGCCCCAGAATCAGGAGCGCCGAGGGGATGCCGTAGGCCATCCAG
>JAAYUR010000111.1 GCA_012517645.1 Treponema sp. | reverse complement strand
GGATAAGGCAGTAATTGACCCCGAGCGCGAAATTCTTCCGCATCGGGTAGGCCGCCAGGGCCTCCGCCAGCTCCCCGAGGGGCCAGGTCCGGTTGATCGGCATGAGGCGGTCCCGCAGACCGTCCCGGGCGGCCGCCAGGCTGACGGACAGGTTCAGGCGCTTGAGGCCGAGCGCGCGGAGGCGCCGGATGCCCTCTACATGGCCCGCGGTGCAGACCGTGATCCGCTCCTGGGAGTACCCTAGGCCCCGGGGATCCCGGAGCGTCTCGAGGGCTCCGAAGACCCCCTCGGGGTTGTCCAGGGGCTCCCCCATGCCCATGAACACGACGTTCCGGAACCGTATCCCCAGGGCTTTCGAAGCCGCCTCGACCTGGCCGACGATCTCGGCGGCCGCGAGGTTCCGTGAGAGGCCCGCGGTCCCGGTCTCGCAGAAGGCGCAGAGGCGGGCGCAGCCGACCTGGGAGGAGACGCAGGCGGTGTAGGTACCCCCGTACATGGGGACCGCGACGGTCTCTATCGCGAGGCCGTCGGTCAGGCGGAACCGGAATTTGACCGTCCTTCCCGCGGAGCCGGGTTCGGAGGCGGTCCCGAGAACTCCGAGGGGAACCGTGGCGGGGCTCAGGGGGAGACCACCCGTTCCACGACCTTCGGATCCGCCTTGAACCAGGCCTCCGCGGCGTTGAGCTCCGGGAAGATACGATCCAGGAGCAGGTGCAGGGCTTCCCGAGCTTTCCCCAGGGGGGTCGCCCGGGCCAGGAGCAGGTAGAAGTACGGCGGTTTCTCGAAACGTCCGTCCTTCCATGCGGCGGCCAGGAGTTTTTCCAGCCGCGCCGCCCCCTTGGCTTCCCCGGAGCCGATGGCCTTGGCCGCCCGTTCCTCCTCCTCGGCCTTCCTGCGCGCGATCTCCGCGGCCAGCTCGGCGTAGCCGTATTCCCGGATCCTCTCAACGTGCAGGGCCGAGGCGGCGCAATCCAGGCACTTGAGCAGAAGCCGGCCGTCCAGGCGCATCCGATCCGGGAAGAACCCCTTGGCCGGTCGGACCAGCTCCTCCGCCAGGGGCGGTCCCAAGCGGGCGGCGGCGCCGCGGAAGCGGGCTTCCGCCTCGGGGTCCGGGCGCAGGAAGTAGGAGTAGCCCCAGAGGCGCCCGAAGACCCGCAGGGTGTCCAGGTAGCCCAGCCGGGTGAAGCGATCCAGAAAATCCCTGTCGAAGTCGAGGATCCCCCCCATCTGGATGGAATTCTTGATGTAAATCGTCTCGGACCCTTCCACTTCGGGCTTCTGGGTCACTCCCGCGCCGGAAATGTCCACCACGATGATCCGGCGATACCCTCGGCGCCGGGCCGTTTCGTAGGGGACATTGTCGTAGACGCCCCCGTCCACGTAGGTCTTGCCGTCGATCTTGGGCAGGATGAAACCAGGCACCGCGGAGCTGGCCATCAGATAGTCGATCAAGGAGCCCTTCGGCATGGAGTCCAGGAACACCTCTTCCGGAGAGAGGTCGCTGATGTTCACCGTGGTCACTCCCAGGTCCAAGCCTCGGGCGCGGACGCTCTCCTCGTCCAAGTACTTCTCAAGAAGTTTCCGGAAGGGCGAGGTGTCCAGGCCCTTCTTGCGGACCAGGCTTCGGGAGACCTTCCGGATACGGGATACCATCTCCGCCCCGTCCGGAAGTCCTTCTCGTTCCGGGCCCACATCCACGACGGATTCCAGCCGCATGGTCGCCCCGAGTTCCTCCAGCTCCTGTTCCAGCCCCTGGGCCAGGAAAGCCGCGATGACCGCTCCGATGGAATTCCCGATAAAGGCGTTCACGGGAACGCCCAGCTCCCGCAAGGCGCGCCAGGCTCCGATATGGTAGACACCTTTGGCTCCCCCGCCCCCCAGGACCAGGCAGTAGGGACGCTCCGGGTCGAACTTGTACCTTCGCTTGCTTCTCGTTGCCATGCTTCAAATTCTCGGGATTCCGAGCCGGGCGTGTCAATGGGTGGAGCCCCATGCCACGGCGGGTTTCATATTCCGTCTTTTCCCAGGGGCCGGACCGTGCGATACTATGGCGGGCCGCGGACTGTTCCGGCCGGGCCCGCGCCGCGAACCCGAGCGGGAAGGAGGATCCATGAAGGATCTCGGACAGACCCTCGTACGGAGGGAAGCCTTTTCGGAGATCGTCATCGGCAACACGGCGGTCGTGCGGGCCATGGTGGAATCGGGGGTGCGCTCCGTCTCAGCCTACCCGGGATCCCCGACCCCGGAGATCGCGGACGCGATCGCGGCCATCCCCGCGGAGAAACGGCCCTTCCGTTTCGAGTTCTCCACGAACGAGAAGGTCGCCCTGGAGCTTGGCTTCGGAGCCGCGCGTTCGGGACGCCTTTCCGCGGTCTTCTTCAAGAGCGTGGGGCTGAACGTGGCGGCGGACTCCTTCGTACAGCTCCCCCTGCTGGACATACCGGGAGGCCTGGTGATCATCCTGGGGGACGATCCCGGGGCCAACTCCAGCCAGAACGAGCAGGACAACCGCCACTACTCCCGGATGAGCTACATGCCCGTCCTGGAGCCGGCCGACGCCCAGGAAGCCTATACCATGTTCAAGACCGCCGCGCGCCTGGCCGCGCGCCACCGCACCGCTGTCATCCTGCGCCTGACCACCCACGTGTGCCACGCCAAGGCGAAGGTGGCCTTTTCCGCCCTGCCCCCCGAGGCCCCCGAACCGGCCTGGGGCTTTTACCCGGAACGGGAGAACTACATTCCCCTGGCATCCACGGTCTTCCCGTTGAAACGCAGGGCCCTGGAGCGCCTGGCCGCGATCGAAGAGGATCCCGAGGCTCGCGGTACGAACCTTGTTGCGGGATCCGGATCGAGCCGAGGGGTCATCACCGCGGGAACCGCCTACCTCTCGCTCCTGGATGCCCTGGAGGAGTCGAGGCCGGGCTCGAGGCGGCCGGACGTCCTCAAGCTGGGCCTGGTCAACCCCCTGCCCCGGCGGGCGGTACGGGACTTCCTCCGGGCCCACGAGGAGGTGAAGGTCCTGGAGGAGCTGGATCCGGTGCTGGAAACCGAGATCAAGGCCCTGGCCTACGACGAGGGCTTAACAACCCGGATCCTCGGCAAGCGGGATATCGAGGACCGGATGGGCGAATGCGTCCCGGCAACGGTCCGGGACATCCTGGCGGGAACCTGGCCGGACCTCTTCGCCGGTCCCCGGCCGGCTCCCCTCCCCGCCGCGGCGAGCCCCCGGCCGCCCCAACTGTGCCCGGGCTGCGGGCATCGCTCGGCCTTCTACGCGATAAAGAAGGCCCTATCCCCCGAAGACGTCACGGTGGCGGACATCGGCTGCCACACCCTGGGCTACCTGCCTCCGTATCGCATGGGCGGGGTGCTGCTTTCCATGGGCCACTCCACCGCCACCGCCTCGGGGCTCTCGCTCTTCCGGGAGCACCGGAGGGTGGTCTGCTTCCTGGGGGACTCCACCTTCTTCCACGCGGGCCTTCCCGGGATCGTAAACGCCGTGTACAACGGCCACGAGGTCCTCCTGGTGGTGATGGAGAACGGGACCACCGCCATGACGGGGCACCAGGACCACCCCGGCACGGGCAAGTCCTTCAACGGCCCGGCGCCCAAGCTCCCGGTGCGGGCGGCCCTGGAGGGGCTGGGGGTAAAGAACATCCGGGAGGTGGACACCTATCGCCAAGAGGAGCTGACTTCGATGGTCCGGGAGGCCCTGGCCGAGCCGGGCTTCAAGGTGATCATCGCCCGGCACCCCTGCATGCTCAAGCTCACCCGGGATGCGCGGCGGCGGGCCGGGGCGGCATGGAAGGTCCGCCAAGTCCGGGTGGACCCCGGGACCTGCGTGAAGAACCACGAGTGCATCGAGCGCTTCGCCTGCCCGAGCTTCCAGGCCAGGGCAGGCGGGGCCGTGGAGGTCAGCCGGGACCTCTGCATCGGGGACGGCTCGTGCCGGCAGACCTGCCCCGCCGGGGCCCTGGTCCAGGACAAGGAGGAAGGGCGATGAGCGAACGCTTCGACATCTATATCGCCGGGGTGGGAGGCCAGGGGATCGGCCTCTTGTCGGAAGCCCTGATCCGTGCCGCCGACGCCGCGGGCCTTCCGGCGCGGGGCTGCGACACCCACGGCCTGGCCCAGCGGGGCGGTTCCGTCTCCAGCCATGTCCGGATCGGGTCCCGCTGCCACTCCGCCCTTGTCTCGGAGGCGAGCGCCGACCTGGTCGTCGCCCTGGAGATCCACGAGGCCGTGTCCGCGGGCCGGGCCTACCTCAAGGAGGGCGGGATCCTGGTATGGTGCGACGCCTCCTGGCAGCCCCTTGCGGTGCGCCTCGGCTCCGAGCGGCCCGCGACGGAGTCCGACGTGGAGGAGGTCGCCGCCCTGCGCCGGGGCCGGGCTTTCCGGGTCGGCTCCGAGGGGGTCCCGGATCCCCGGATGCAGAACACCGCCGTGCTGGCGGAGATCTGCCGCCGAGGCCTCGTTCCCGGGGTGGGCATGGAGCACGCCCGGGCGGCCCTGTCCGACCTCATGGCCGGCCCCGCCCTGGAGGCGAACCTGCGGCTGCTCGCGTGAAAATCGGAAGGCGACCCGAGCGGCCGCCCTCCTGACTCCTGACTCCTGGGTCCTTACTTGTCCAGGTACTTCACCGTCATCGACGAGAAGAGCTCCAGGGCCGTGTCGATCCCGTCCAGGCCCGGCCGAACCTCGCCGTCCGAGCCGTCCACGGAACCGACGCCGATCGGCTCGAACCGGGCCTCCCGGGGTCCCGAGCCGATCTCGAGCTCCGCCCGGTAGACCACCGAGGGCTGGCCGTTCACGCCAGAGTTCTTCTTGGTGAAGGTTCCGTTCCAGTCGTAGGATCGGTTGGTCTCCAGCATGACAACGTAGGTTCCCGCGGGAAGGCGGGAGGCGATACCGTTGCCGTAGACCACCGCGGATCCGACCGTGGTCGGGGAGGACACGGCGTCCGCAGACCCGGACTTCCGGGCGGACCACACGGGCAGGGCCTCGGGCCGTCCGGCCTTGGGGGCCGCCCGGTAGTTTCCCGTAACGGCCAGCTCGGTCACGTAGAGGGTGTCCAGGAACGTTCCGCCCGGCGTCTCGATCCAGGCGGCCACCTGGGGCCACACGGTGTACTCGATCCAGAGCACCTTCATGTCCTTGGCGTAGTGCGGGCCCGGCTCCAGGTTCAGTTCGATGCGCGGCCCCGAAACGGCCCCGGGCTTGGGCTCGGGCAGCGCGGCGGGTTCGCCCGCGCAGGCCGCCAGGAAAAGGCCGGCCAGAACGAGGGCGGCGATCCCGCCCGTCCTCCTCATGTTGATCTCAACCACGATCTCTCCTTCGTGCCGATTCCTCTTGATTGTTGGCACTTCCAACATTATATTCGGGAGTGTTGGCGGTGTCAACATCGCCGGCAAACTATTTTTCGACGGCGGAACGAAGCAGCCGGGGGAGGAAGGTATGAGCGAATTGCACGTCATCCTGGGAACCGGACCCGTGGGCCGGGCGGTCGCGGAATCTCTTATAGCCCGGGGCCTCCGGGTCCGGCTCGTCTCGAGGTCCGGTCGGATGCCGGACCCTCCGGAGGGGGCGGAGGTACTGGCCGCGGACGCGACGGACAGGCCGGCCCTGGACGCCGCCGTGAAGGGCGCCGCCGGTATCTACCAGTGCGCCCAGCCGCCCTACGGACGCTGGGTCGAGGAATTCCCCGCCTTCCAGCGGGCCGTCCTGGAGGCAGCCGAGCGCGCCGGAGCGCGCCTCGTGCTGGCGGAGAACCTCTACGGGTACGGCGCCCCGAAGGGGATGCCGATCCGGGACGACAGCCCCCTCGCGGCGAAGGACGCAAAAGGCCGCACCCGGGCGGCCATGAGCGAGGAGGCCTTCGCGGCCCAGGCGGCCGGGCGGCTCCGGGTCGCGGCGGCCCGAGCCTCGGACTTCTTCGGCCCCTGGGCCTGGGAGCAGAGCCACCTGGGAGCCCGGGCCCTGGGTCCCCTGGCCCGGGGCAGGGCCGCCTCCGTACTGGGATCCCCGGACGTCCCCCATACCTTCACGTATATCCGGGACTTCGGCGAAGCCCTGGCCCTCCTGGGAACCACGGGGCAGGGGGACGGCCGGGCTTGGCTGGTGCCGAACGACCGGCCGAGGCAGACCCAGCGGGAAGCCCTGTCTTCGGCGGCCGAGCTCCTGGGTCGGGACCTCCGGCTGACGGCGACGGGACGGACGGCCCTCTCCGTGGCGTCCCCCTTCGTACCCGTCGTCCGGGAGCTCCTGCCCTTGCTCTACCAGTTCGAAAAGCCCTACGTCGTGGAATCCGACTCCTTCCGGAGCCGGTTCGGCCTGGAACCGACTCCCTTTGACCGGGCCCTCGCGGAGACGGTAGACTGGATGCGGAAACGGGGGTTGGCGGATTGAGCGACACGCGGTCGAAAAAGGACACCTACCACCACGGCCACCTGCGGGAGGAGCTGATCCGCCTAGGCCTGGAGGCCCTGGAACGGGAAGGCGCGGAGGCCCTGAGCCTCCGGGCCTTGGCGGAGTCCGCGGGCGTCTCCAAGACGGCCCCGTACCGCCACTTCAAGGACAAGGACATCTTCCTGGGTGCCCTGGCGGACGAGGGGTATCGGCTCCTGCATGAGTCCTTGAAGTCTTCCGTCGAACCGGTCCGCGGGCGAAGGCGCCCCGAACGGCCGGTCAGCGCCATGGGCCGGGCCTACATGGCCTTCGCGGTGGCCCGGCCGGCCCTCTATCGCCTGATGAACTCGCCCTTGATCTGCCGAATGCCCGACGAGCTGGTCGGCTGGGCGCGGAAGTCTCTCCTTCTCCTGGCGGAAACCCTGGAAGCCGACCGTGCGGGTTCGCCCGAGGATACGGCCGCCCGCCGGGTCGGGGCGAAGGGAACAACCGGTATCCGCCGGGCCGGGCATCCGGACCTGGACGCCACCGCCGCGGCCTGGGCCTACATCCACGGCCTTACGCTGATCCGAATAGACGGGCTCTATCCCGCGGACCTGCCCGAACCGGACTGGGACCGGCTTGCGGGGGTGGTGCCGAATATTGACAGCCGCGGCCCGAGGGATGCGCATGGGTGAACTGGCGAGCTATCGGCTGAGGAAACTGCTGACGGTTTCTTTCGCAAGCGCCCTGGTCTCCGGCGTGACGACTCCGTTCTTCTTCGGATTCAAGCTCATCCCTTTGGTCAACGGAGCGATCATCGGCTTTTTCTCGGCCCTCCTGATCCTGGCTCTCCGGGATTTCGTCTTGGATCCGGCGGCTTCCCTCTGGTCCGTGGGACGATCGTTCCTTGTCGGTTTCGGATCCTATTCCGTCGTAATAGTCGGAGTCGCCGTTGTTTCGTTTAAGGCGACCGGAGCCGATAAGATCTTCAGCCCCCTTCGGCTCTACCCGTACAGCCTCGGGTTCGGCATGACCTTCTCCCTCTTAGCGAACGCCGTCCTTGTGGTTTCCGACATCGTGGGCAGGCAGGAACTGGCAGAGCTTCTCCTGGGGCGGTACCACAGACCCGCATCGGAGCACCGGGTCTTCCTGTTCATGGACCTGATGGGCTCGACCGCCCTGGCTGAACGTTTAGGCAACGCCCGGTATCTGGAGTTCCTTAACGAAGCGTACGCCGATCTAAGCGAAGCGATCATTCTGACACGGGCCCAAATTTATAAGTACGTCGGGGACGAAATCATCCTGACATGGAAAGCGGCCCCGGGGGACGCTTCCTCCGCCGTGCGCTTCTTCCGCGCCGCCCAAGAAAGCTTGAAGAGCCGCGGAACCGCGTACCTCTCCAGGTACGGGACCGTACCCCGATTCCGAGCGGGCTGCCACAAAGGAGACGTGGTGACAGGCCAGCTCGGGCTCCTGAAAAAGGAGATCACCTTTATAGGGGATGTCATGAACACCGCCTCCAGGATCATGGACGAGGCGAAGCGGCTCGGATACGAGCTTGTCCTGTCCGAGGCGGTCTACGAAGAACTGGATCCGGTGAACGCTCGCGAGGGCGTACCACTCGGGGAGACCGCCCTGCGGGGGAAAAGCCGGGCGGTCCGGCTCTTCGGGTTCTACCCGAGGGAGAATCTCATGGAAACCCGAGAATCCTCGTCTCGGGATTACGAGGAGTAAGCATGCCGAGCCTGCGCAGCCGATTCTGGAAAGCCGCGATCCGCTTGGCTCTGAGAAAGGAGGGGCTGCCCATTCCGGAACTGCGGGCCCGCTCCGAGAGGAACGGCCGGGTTCATCCGCCCTTCCCAAAGGACACGGTCATCGAGGAGACCGTCCTGGACGGACTGCGCTGCGCCGACCTACGCCCGCCCCGGGAGCGCCCGGGCAGGGTCGTCCTCTACCTTCACGGCGGGGGATACGTGACCGGCTCGATCGAGTCGTACGGGATGCTCTGCGTGCCCCTGGCCCGGGCCCTCGGCCTGCGGGTCATCGTGCCGGAGTACCGCCTGGCGCCGGAGCATCCCTTTCCGGCGGCCCTCGAGGACGCGCTCTCGGCGTTCCGCGGACTCCTGGCGTAGGGGTTTGCCGCTTCCGACATCGTCCTGGCCGGGGATTCCGCGGGAGGGGGCCTCTGCCTGGCCGCGGCTCTGTCCCTCCGCGGCTCGGGGGATCCCATGCCCGCCGCGGTGATCTGCCTGTCCCCCTGGGCGGACCTCTCCAACTCCGGGGCCTCCCATGCCTCCAACGCGAAGTC
>JAAYUR010000374.1 GCA_012517645.1 Treponema sp. | reverse complement strand
GGCGGATCTCTTTGCCGCGGATACGGACAGGTCGCCGGTCGCCACGGCGGTGAGGACGTCCCGGATTTCCCGGACCTGGGAGGATACGTTGCGGGTCACGCCCAGGATGATCAGGAGGCCCAGGAGGAAGGCGGCGGCCGCTGCGGCCCCTCCCCCCGCGAGGGATCCGTACAGTAGGGCCATGCGCTTTGCGACCGAGGTGTAGACCAGGATCGTCCCCTCGATACCGACGCTCTTGGACAGGGGGCTGGAGCTTATGAACCAGGATCCGGAGGGGGTCCGGATCTCGTCGTACCAGGTGGAGGAGGTCTCGGAGGAGGCGCTCACCGCGTCCACGGTCTCGTGGGACGCGGCGGCGACCACCACCTCGTCTCCGCTTTCCTTGGCGGGGATTCGTTCGGGCTTGCCGTCCGAATCCCGGGTGACCGGGAAATCCCTGGATAGGGCGATGAGGCTTCCCCCCGCGTCCAGGAGGGCCGCCTCCGCTCCGGACCCCTGGGACGCCTCCGAAATGAGGGCCTTGAGGGCGTCCAGGGGCACGTCGGCTCCGATGACCCCGACCACGGATCCGGAGGCGTCGTTCACCGGGACGTAGGGGGTGATGACAAGGCCTTTGGTCACGAAGTCAACGTAGATTTCCGTCCAGCCCGGTTGTCCGGATTCCGCGGCGGCTTTGTACCAGCCCCGGGAGGTCGGCGAAAAGTCCGCTGCCTCTCGGAATGCCCCCACCGTACCGTCCGGATTGAGGTCGTAGAAGTTCAGCTTGCCCCGGGTCGTCTCGTCCCGGATGCAGACCAGCCCTCCCCCGTCCGGGTTCCGGCTGACCAGGACGGTGCGCTCGGATTTGTCCCCGTAATAGATCGTGGAGGCCGCGGGGGTGATTCCGGCGAATTGATAGAGGAGGGACCGGAGGGAGGCGGAATCCTTGAGATCCAGGTTCCCGGATTCCGCGGCCGCCTCCAGGCCCGACAGCACGGTCCGGGCCGCGGTGAAGTATCCGCCCAGGCGCGCGTCGATCTCTCCCGCGGTCTTCCAGGTCAGGGAGATGGAGTCTTCACGGACCAGCTTCCGGGCCGCGTGGATGGAACTCAGGACGACGGTGCCAACGGCCAAGGCGAAGGAAAGCACTGTCGGAGCCATGATCAGGACGGTCAAGGGAATCGATTTTCCATGGTTGGCTCTGGCCACGGCCGGTTCCTTGCAAAACAGTTTCGGAAAGATGAGGCCTTTTTAAAACTCGTTGAGTTTTGAAAAAGCAACCTTTAAATCCTCGATCGGGCGCAGCGGTTGCAACGCAGCCGCGCGCAATCTCAAAACCGATTTCAAAAGGGACCTACGTTTGAAATCGGCCTGGATCTATGCCCGATAGGGCAAGTGTACTCCCCGCCGGCCGGCTTGTCACGGCTTGTCGGGTCTCGTTCCCGTGAGATAGGGAGGATCGAAGTCCGGAAGCGCGGGGATCCGGACCAGGTGGGCGAATTCGGAAGGGTACCTTCGGAGGACCGCCTCCAGGCTGGTTTCCGCGGCGCTTTCGAACACGGCGACCTTGAACTCCCCGTCGGCTTCGAAGTACGGGAAGAGAAGTGCCTCGTGGAAGTACTGCCGGAGGGCGACATCCCGGCCCATCCTCCGGTTGAAGGAGGCGATGTAGAAATTCCCCGGTTCCCGTATGGCCAGGATATAGAGCAGGGGCCGGAGCCCGTCCACCCGGTACCCGCCGATCTCGAAGTCCGCGGGGTAGGCTTCGTAGGACGGACTGCCGTTGGCGGGCTCCGATCCGCCCCGGTCTATCAGGGAGAACGCGGGAATCCGGACGTCGTTGTCCGTCACGCGGTTGCGGCGTCGGGGGTACAGGGCGTCCGCTACGGCCTTGCCCAGGTTCCACGCCCAGTCCAGCCCGAAGAAGGGATCCCGAGCCCGCTCGTAGGGCTCGGTGAACGAGGAACCCCGGATGTCCTCGTGCCGCACTTTCAGGGCCTCCACGGAAAGCCAGGAGCCGGTCACGGGCTTCAGCATGCCGTCCACGACCCACTTGGCGAAGCCCGAGCAATTGAGGCCGGGCTCCCCCTGGGGTATGCCTCCGGCGATCAGGACGGGCCGCCCCGTCTCGTCCAGGGCTCCGTCCTCGGAATAGCGGAGTCCCTCCAGGCGGCTCCGTACGGCCTGGGCCAGGGTGCGGAGGTTGCCGTAGAGACCGGGAGCCGGGGACAGCAGATCCCAGTCCACCGAATCACGGGTCCAGCGGACGATGTCCTTGAGAGGGGATGTCAGGAGCTTTCGGAACGGGACGGGCAGTACGATGTCGTGGCGGACCACGCCCCGGTAGATGACCAGGTCCAGCTTGGACCGGTCCTCGAAGGGATAGAGCCGTAGGAAGGTGTTGGGATCGTTGCGGAGGAAGACCTTGGCCTGGACGAAGCGGCCGGTGGAAAGATCCCGCTTGATGATCCAGGCGCCCTGGCCGTAGAGGACCTCCCGGTCCGGGACAACGGCGATGTAGAAAGCCCGAGGACCGCGGATCGTTTCCAGCCTCCAGCGTCCCGAAGCGGTATCCTCGGACCGGGTACGGAAGGCCAGGGCCCGGTCCCGGGGAGCCTCGATGAGGTCCGCCATCCAGCGCGCGCGGAGGTCGTCGCTTTCGGGGATGGATTCCAGGGGCAGATCCCCCCCCAGGGGCCGGGGGGACTGGGCGTACAGGCACAGGGCCGACATACAGGCCAGGAGAATCGACACGATTCGGGCGCGCACGATCATGGAACCTCGCGGCGTTTCAGGGTGGCGTTCTGCGGGATTCGACGGGAACATCCGCGTCGAAGCCCGAGGGCACATACATACCATCGGAAAAAAGCGTCCGGAAATCGAGGGTGCCCTACAGGGTCGAAGTTCCGGGGCCGATATTGGAAGGGGCTGTCCGTCCTGCCGGGAGGCGTACCGGGCGGCGGTTTCTCATCCCATTCGCAAGGATACCTATGCGCTTCCAGCTAGTCCGAACGGCCGTCGCATCCCTGGCCGCGGCCGCCGCGGCGGCGGCCATCTTCGCGGAAGGCGGCACCCTCCTGGCGGACCCCGCCCGGCCCGGGCCTTCAGCCCCTCCGGGCACGGCCCGATACGAACCCTACCGCCTTTTCCCCGGGGCTTACCGGATCGACGCCGCCTCGAACTCCGCGCCCGCGGAAACCCCGGTCGTACGAGTCCCGGAGGAGGCGGAATTCCAGGCGGCCCGGGCGGCTTCCCGCTCCCAGGGGCAACGGATCCCCGTTCTAGCCAATTCCGACATCGTGTCCTTCTACGGGCACCCCTCCTCCAAGCGCATGGGCATCCTGGGGGAATACCCGAAGGAAAAGCTGGCCGGCCTCTTGACCGGGTATGCCCAGCTCTTCGACGCGGCCAACGGGGACCGGGACGTGGTGCCGGCTTTCCATCTCATCTACGGTACCTGCTGGCCCGAGGGGGAGATCGGGTACCTCTCGGCCTCCCAGGTGGATGAGTATGTCCGGTTCGCAGCGGAGCGGGGGATGCTGGTGTTCCTGGACCACCAGATCGGGAAGTATTCGGTGGAGGAATCGGTCCGGAGGCTCCTGCCCTTCCTTCGGTATCCGAACGTGCACCTGGCTCTGGATCCGGAGTGGCGCCCGCTCTCGCCCATGAAGGAGATCTGGTACGTCACCGCCGACGAAGTGAACCGGGCCCAGGAGCTGATCCAGGCCTACCTTGTGGAGCACGGTCTGCCGGGGATCCGCGTCCTGGTGGTCCACCAGTTCACGGAAAAGATGATCCGGGACCGCCCTCGGGTCCGGTCGGATTTCGATCGGGTCCTTCTGGTGCACGTGATGGACGGCTTCGGCAACCCGGCTCTCAAGAGGAATTCCTACGCCTTCAACTCCCGGGCCGCGAACCTTCCCCTGAAAGGGTTCAAGCTCTTCTTTCGAAGCGGGTATCCCGGTGCCGGGTTCGACGATCCTCTTATGACCCCCGGTGAGGTCATGGAGCTGGCTCCCGCGCCCGTATTGATCATGTACCAGTGATCCGGGTTCAGGACGCCTCCGGACGTTATCCGCAGGGTGGTATGCCGGGGCCGTAACCAACCCGCGGCTGCAGCGTTCTTTAATCGGGCGTTTCCTGTTCGGGAGCCCGCGCTCGCGGCGTCCCCGAATTGCCGATTCGGCGGATTGAGGTTATTTTTTATTGATTAAAGCCCGGATTCATGGCCTGTCCAGATCTTACAAGGAGCCCTAGATGAAAACCTTCCGTC
>JAAYUR010000233.1 GCA_012517645.1 Treponema sp. | reverse complement strand
GTCCGCAGGTAGCGGAAAACCTTCCGGGCGGCCTCCAGGAACCGGGCCGTGTTGTCGATCCGGAACAGCTCCGGCAGGAGGCGGGAATCCGTCCAGAGGCGGGATGGGTCGTCGGGATTCGTCAGGGCCTGGAGGTGGCCCACCGGGGGCAGGGCCCCGGATCCGTCCAGGGCGTTGAACTCCTCCCACCGGGCGGTGAAGTTCTGGTGGGCCCACCCGTCCGCGAAGGAGTGCAGGGCGATGCCGATGCGGTAGGGGTTCCGGGTCTTCAAGGCCTCCACCAGGAGCTCCCGGGCGGCCTGCCCGTTCGGGGTGACCGCCCAGGGATTCCTCGCCCCGTCCCGGCGCTTGCGGCCCGCCTCCTCGGGATCCCCGGGAAGGAAGTGGAAGGGTAGGTAGACCTCCGAGAGGATGGACTCGTCCCAGAAGAGGTAGTCCTGGGTCACATCCAGGTCATAGGGCGCCCCCCCGGTCTCGACCCGAAGGGGCCGTACCGCCTCGTCCACGAACTGGGAGGAGCGGGCGATGATCTCGCCCTCGGCCTCCGGTATACCCGCCTCCCGGGTCAGCCAGCGGACAGCGTAATAATGGAAGAGGTAGTTCATCGGGGGAAGTATGGCCCTCCGGGGCGGGACGGGCAAGGTCTTCGTACGGGGGGAGTCGCGAGCCTGGGTGAGGCCGCAAGCCGGAGGGGGCCAAGAGACCGGTCGGGGGCGTTCGACAGAATGCCCTGGGATCTCCGGGCCGGGGCCGGCGGGGCGATCGTGCCGCCCGGAGCCTCGGGACTCCCGAAGCGGCCCCTCGCCGTCCGCCCCCGCCGCTCGAGGCCGTCAGCGCAAGGTCGCCCCCAGGGTGAGGGTGACCGAGGCGATGCGGTTCTCCGTCTCCGGGCTCTCGGAGTTGCTCCAGGCGGTCCGCTCGTACTGGGACACCCCGGCGGCGGAACCCCCGAAGAACCGGGCGTTCAGGAAGACGTCCCGGCCCTCCGCGACGGTCCTTCCCACCCGGACGGAGGCGTCCAAGATGGAGCCCTCGAACTCGAAGTCCGCCCCGTTGAAGAGGGCGCTGGAGGCGTAGATCCCCGTGGCCTCGAAGCCCGCGAACCAGTTCCGTCCGAGATCGGCCCGGCCGGACAGGGCCAGGGCCGGCACGATCCCCAGGTTCTGGGAGACCGCGAGGGTGGAATCGCTCAGGTCCTCGAACCGGATAGATGCGTTCCGCAGCTGGATCGCCCCGCCCCCGGCCAGCCAGAAGCTCGGTCCCGACAGGAAGCGGTACTGGTAGGTCACCCGGTAGAAGGGGAAGGAGTAGGTCATCCGGGTGGCGCCGAGGAAGTCCTTGCCGTCGACGGTCACGGTGTTCGGGAAATCCACCTCGGTCTTCAGCTCCAGGGGCTGGTAGAGGAAGCGGATCTGGTGGCGGTCCCGGAGGGTGAGGTAGGCGGTGAGGCGGCCGAAGGGAAATAGGATCTCCTGGCCTCCCTGGTTCACGAAGTCGAAGTTCGTGTTCGCCGGTTCCGCCCCGACCCGGTAGGTGTGGGACAGGATCTTGATCGTCCCAAGCTCGGCCTCGAAGGAGACCCGGGCGGTGTCGTCCTGGGCCGCCAGGGGAAGGGACAGAAGAAGGCACGCCAGCGCCGCGGACACGATAGTTTTCCGATTCATGGATAGCTCCTGGTCTAGAATGATTTTGTTTATATAAGATACGAACTATATATGATAAAAACAATAATATAAAGAAAATGTTTCATGGCGCCGGAGCCGGGATCACCCAGGCCAGCAGACGGTCGACGCCCCGGAGGGCCTCGACAGTCCGTGTCGGCTATACCTTCGGCCAGGTGACGGC
>JAAYUR010000519.1 GCA_012517645.1 Treponema sp. | reverse complement strand
GACAGGGCGTTGAAGGCCATGGACATGTTCACCAGGACCATCTGGGCCGAGAGGCTCTTCCCCTTACCCTGGGCGTCCAGGGTTCGTATCACTCCCTGCCACGAACCGAGGGCCTTTCGGTAGTCCCGTTGCAGGTAGGCCAGGTTCCCGAGGTTGACGAGGGCGCTGACGAAGGAGGAGTCGATCCGGAGAGCCCGGTTGAACGCGGCTTCGGCGTCCTTCACCCGGCCGTACCTCGCGTAGGCGATACCCAGGGCGTTCCATTCCTTCTTGTCGTTGGTCTTCGCGGCCTGGGCGGCGAGCTCGGACAAGGCGAAATCACCGAGCCGGGCGAGTTCCGGTCGGTACGCGGCCGCGAGGTCCGCACGGGAGCCGTACTGGAGACCAAGGTCGGTCTCCCGCAGGCCCACGGGTCTATACACGGTCTGCGCCGATGCGGTCGAATAGAATCCCCGCTTTTCCGGACTGGCATCGTAGAGCTTCCACAGTTCCGCTCCCCGGCGCCAGGCGTCCGCGAGGGGCTGCTTCCCGACCAGGGTGATCTCGACGGGTATCCAAACCTGGTCGCCCTGTACGATGGTCATGGAGCGGTCGGGATGGATCTCCCGGAATTCCCGGGCGGGAACCTTCGTGTTCACCGCCAGATAAATGTGTCCCGGAACCGTGATGAATCCGGTCTCATGACCCATGGACTCCAGGATGCTCGCGAAGAGCACGGTGAGGTCGTCGCAGTCGCCGGTGCCGCGCGCCAGGGTGGATCGACCCAGGCTGACGGAGTCGACCGCCACCGATCCAGCCTGGGCGCGGACGAAGGGCGAGCTGGGATCGGCCTGATAGGTCAATCCGAAGGAGGCCAGGGCCGAGTACACCTGAGCCGCCGCCTGCAGGGCCGGGTTAAGCTGGGGAAGGGTTTCGCCCTTCAGCGCGGTTCCCACGAAACTGGCATAGTTCCGGAGGGCAGAATCCGCGGGAGTGATGAAAGCCCCCACCTTGCGGTCGTCGTCCCAGGTAATGGCTGTCCGGTCGAGGAGGTCGTAGGAAACCGGCATCCGTTGTTCGATCGGGCGCCCTCGGTATCGATACCGTACGATGATCTCCCCGGCCAGGGGAACGGTCCCTTCCGTGCGGAACACTTCCTGGTTGAAGGCCGCCAGAAGCCCGACCTCGGCTCGTCCCCTCGGCGCCAGGGATGCGAGGTTGGCGCTGGGTGTCGGGGCGTCCATGTAGCCGGGCTGGAAGAACGAGACCTCGAGGTCCCGGAGCTCGACATTCTCGCCGTTCACGATAGTGACCTGGGCGAAGGGGCGGGAGGAGTAATAACTCTGCATGGCCGCGAATACCGAGGGGAGTTTCTGGGTTTCCAGTCGAAGGGCGCGGACGGCCGCGGCGGCCACGTCCGGATCCTGGCCGAAGCGCCAGGAGACCGCGAACCCGAGGCCGAAGTAGAGCCCGTCGAAATCGTTCAGCAGACCCAGGGTTCGGGAATAGCGAAAAGAGGGGCGGAGATCCACGGCCAGGTTGTAGGACGGTACGAGTCCGATGCGGGCTCCCGCCTCGGCCAGGTATCCGAGCTCCCCGACGGTTTGTCCCGGTACCAGGTTCTTGAAGGAAGTCTGGTACACGCCCCCGGCCGCGTCGACTCCGATCTCGAAGTTCTTCGAGAACCGGGTCGAATAGCCGAGGCCCAGGGACGCCCACATCTGGCTGTGGTCGAACTGGGAGGCCCCCGCGCTTCCCGCCTGGAGCACCGAGAGGGTTCCCGCCCGGACAAAAGGCTGGACCGTGGAGACCGGCGGCAGGGGCACCCGGAGTTCCGCACCGATTTCCCGGAACGAGAATCCGGAGGGGAATCCTCCGAAGGCCTGCAAGTCCCGGTAGGACGCGCCCACGGACACCGGGAAGCTGTATCGCTCGTTGAGCTCCGCCATGCTGTCCTGGGCCGGCGCGTGGAAGGCCGCTCCCAACACCAGCAGAATCGAGACGGCAACGCCCTCGATCGACATACCGCAGTTCGCTCGATTTCCGATCATGTCCGCCTCCCTCCTCAAGGCCTCAGGCTTACGGTATAGAGCTTGGTTCCGCCGTCCGAGGCGTACAGATAGTCGCCGTACAGGGTCAGGGACCGAGGCTCGAAGCCTGCGGACTGGACGGTTCCCACCAGCGTCGGGGCCAAGGGATTGCTGATCTCCCAGATGCCCAGCCCCGCGGCTCCGTAGGCGACATAGGCGTAGCTCCCCCGGACCGCAAGGTCGAAGGCGGGCGAAGCGGAGGGCTGCCTCCAGACCTGGGCAGTCCCGCTCGCGCTCCAGGACCGGGGGTTGGACGCCTCGTAGACCATCAACCCGGCCAGGGTGTCCGCGGCCAGCACATAATCGCCATAGGCGGCGACGGCTACGGTCTCCCCGGTGCTCCAGGGGGACCCGAACCCCGCCAGGGCCGAGGGGAACTCCGGGTCCTGGATGGACACCGCCCGGACCCCCGCCGCCTCGTTGGCCACGAAGGCGTAGGAGCCTTGTACGGAAATCCGCCGAGCT